>JAGQPF010000509.1 GCA_020426845.1 Planctomycetales bacterium | reverse complement strand
GCGCTGCCGATGCTGACCGACAGTGGAGTCCCGGATTCAGGGAGGCGCAAGGAAGCGACCGTCGACGCCAACGTAGGTTAGGTTTCATGAAAGCTTCCCCTTGGTTGCCTCTGATTCTCGTAGGCGGCATGCCGTTGCTCGCGGCTGCTCAAGCGCCTTCCCAAGCGACTTCCGCGCCTCCCACCGATCCGCTCGCTGCATCACAGCGTGCCGCGGCCGCGCCGGTGCCGAACATTCGCCGCGCCACGCGACAAACAAGATTCAACATCCCGTTCTCGCTCGACCGTCCTTCCGAGCAGGTCGCCGAAGTGCGGCTGTATGCCTCGGTCGACCGCGGCGCCACCTGGCAGATCGTTGACAAGCGACCGCCCTCGGCGGCCGCATTCCCGTTTCAGGCGAATGGCGATGGCGTCTATTGGTTCGCTTCACGCACGGTGGACCACCAACAACGGATTTGGCCACAAACGCAGCTGTCGCCTGAGCTCGAAGTATGGGTGGACACCGCGCAGCCGCAATTGGAGCTGACGGCGACGCCCAGCGACCAAGGGGTTCGCGTATCGTGCTCCGCCTGGGACCCGTTGCTCGACCCGCGCACCTTGCGAGTCGAATATATGGAAAGCGGGCAATGGCGCCCGGCGAGCGCCGAGCCACAACAGGTGGGCAACCGCTTTCACAGCGTGGCGCAGCTGCCGGCCGGTGTCACCGAAGTGCGCGCCATCGCAATGGACCAGGCCGGCAATCAAGCCGTTCAGAGTCGCCCGCTGCATTCTCAAGTTGCTCGACTCCCGCGCGTCAGGAACACCTCGTCCGACTTGGGGATTCCCCAAGATCCCATGCAACAACTCGCCGGCGCGGCTCAGCCAGGCTCCGCGCCGCCCGCGCCACCGGAGTCGTACAACTCGCAGGCGTATCAACCGTCACAAGGCTCGACTGCGTTGGAGACTGGAGTGTCCGACAGACCGGGGGAACGCGCGAACTCCGCGCCGGCTCCCACGGGCTTGGCCGCTCAATCGTTTCCCGGCGCCTACCGCGCCGATGAGGCCGGCTTCCCCGGGGTGGGAGGTGCTCCACCCGCCGACGCCGGCTGGCAGCCTCGCGTCGAACCGTTCGGATCGGCGCCGCGTCAGCCCTGGCCGTCCTCCGATGCCGCTCGAGTTGCCACGCGGACGCCACCGACACCACCAACTACGCCGGCGACGGTTGCAGCGAACACCACCCCAAGCCCGGTGACGGCAACCGGCACATCGCGGCAGCCGTCACCGTTCACTTCCACGCCGGCAGAGCCGCAGCAATACCAGGCAGTGGCCGGCTCCGTGCATCCGCCGTTGGCCGAGCAGGCATCCCAAGCCGCCGCTGGCATGCCCCCTGCCCCGCCCGTCTACACGGAGGCGCCGACTACAGCGCCGCCAACGCCGGCTTCGCCACGGGTCGCCACAGCACCGGAAGCGACCGCTGCCGTCGCCGCCGCGCTGCCGGCCGGAATTCGGCCCCAGTGGAGCAACCGGATGCGGTTTAGCATCGATTACCAAATCGACTCGATCCTGCCCGAGCATGTCGGCGATGTGGAGTTGTGGGCGACCTCCGACGGCGGCGCGACCTGGTCAAAGTGGGGCAGCGATCCCGACCACATCAGCCCGGTCAGCATCAAGATTGAAGAAGAAGGCGTCTACGGTTTCCAGGTGGTTGTAGTGAGTCGGCGAGGCATGGCGAGCCCCACTCCGCGCGCGCCCTCCGATGCGGACGTCTGGATTGGAGTGGATGTCACCCCGCCGCTGGCCGAGCTGACCTCGGCGCAACGAGCCGCCGAAGTCGCTCATGCAGGCCGCTTGGAAATCCGCTGGACCGCGAGCGACCAGCAACTGGGTGACCACCCCGTGACACTGATGTACAGCGCTGCGCCAGGCGGTCCTTGGACTCCCATCACCAGCGACATTGAAAACTTGGGACGCTATCTCTGGCAGCCAACGGCCGACACACCTCAGAGCGTGTATTTGAAGCTGGTCGTGCGCGACGCCGCCGGGAATGTGACCGAGCACGTCTCACCGGCGCCGGTGACGCTGGAAAGCCTGAGGCCGCGCGCGAACATCCGCACCATGCAGCCCGCCGCGCAAGGCGTCTCGACGCAACTCCCCGAGGGCGGCGGACCGCAGACGGACCGCGAGGCGCGCTCGCCGGATGAGACCACCGAGCGCTGACCGAGCGATGGCCGAGTTCGTGCTTCTTACATACACCTACTCGGCCAACTGCAAAAACACGTGACCGCCCTTCTTGTTGCCGGTCACGATGTCGAGCCGCTTGTCGCCGTTGAGATCGCCGACGGCGAACTGGGTGCCGACGCCCGAGTCGTCATCGATCTGATGAGCCACGTACTTGACGCTGCCATCCTTGCCACGCTGCAACTGAAACCAGTAGAGCACCGCAGGACCCGCCGGATCGGCGTCGCCGTTGGGGCCGTGTGCCCAGTAACGCTTGCCGGTGATGATGTCCTTGAGGCCATCGCCGTCCACGTCGGCGACTTCCACGGCGTGCAGCTGCGAGAACTGCAGGCCGTCGGCTTTCTCCTCACCCGTGGCGGGCAGAATCGCGTGGTTGACGAAGTCGATCTTGCCGTCCTTCTTCACCTGTTCGAACCAGGATAGCCCGTAGCCGTGGGCGACCAGGCTGGTGATGACATCGTTGTCGCCATCACCGTCGACATCGTAGGTGTGCATCTGGGCGCCGCCCTGACCGAATTGGAAGGCATGGTGCGTCCAAGGCTGGTTCTTGACCTCGGCGGGTTGCTCCCACCAGCCGCCTGCCATCAGCAGGTCGACTCGGCCGTCGCCGTTGACGTCGCCGTAGCCGAGTCCGTGCGTGTAGCGCTGCCACTTTTCGTTGCGTTCCGAGCAATTTCGAAACGGCCAGCGAGCGGTGCCGCTGGAATCGCCGGGACCGGCAAAGCCCAGCACACCCTCGGTGTGAAACACCAAGTCCGGTTTGCCGTCGCCGTCGATGTCCCCAAATCCCGGCGACTCATTGTCGACAACGGGGTGAGCCAAATGCCGCTGCCAATGGCCGTCGCCATTCTTGGGGTTCTCGTACCACGAGACGTCTTTGCCCGGCCATTGATTGACCAGCACATCGGGCCACTGATCGCCGTTGATGTCGGCGACGAACGTGATGAAGTTGTTCGAGTACTTGTGCGGGTCGAACTTCTCGACGGGATAAATCTCTCGCGCCGTTTTGAAGTCGGGGCCGGCGTACCAATAGGGGCCATACACCGCGTCGCCCTGGCCATCCTTGTTGACGTCCGCGATCCCGGCGCCCTCGGCATAGAACACGTCGGTGAGCTGAATCTTCTTGAATCGCACTTCGCGATTGGCCGCCGAGGCCAAGGTCACGCAGGCCAGCAGAAACGCAAGTGACAAGGAGAGGACACGGGGATGAGAGGCGGGCATTGGTTCCTCGACGATCAATGGGAGAGAGTCGGATAGCGGCGTGGCGAAGCGTGGCCGATGGCTGACTTGGGGACAGTGGAAGGGAATGCAGGCGATGGTGCACCTATCTTAGCCCCTCCCGCCGATGCGTCCCACTCTGGCGCCGGATTTCCCCACTGGCGGCGCGCCCGACTTGGTCACGCAAGCGATGACCTCTGACGGCAGTCTGTCGCAGCCGCAGACGCAATTCCCGCAGGTTCGTGCCAAATCTCGATAATTCGGCCGCGTCGCCGCGGCGGAGGACCAAGTCAAAGGTACGTTGTTGCCACAAGGATCGAGGCAACGCAGAGCCGGGCGAACGACCGCATCCCGATGCAGATGGTCCGATGCACAGACTGCCAGCCTGTGATGGTTGTGGTTTTGGCCGCAGTTGCAGGCTGGCAGCCTGCACTACGTACGCGGGAGTTGATTGACGGACTGGAAGTCCGTCGTACGACAGGAGTGATATGGATGGAGACCTCGAACAAGGATGCCCTGCCGGAGGTGACGCTGCGAATTCCCGGTCGCTGGCGGACCGAGAAGGAGTTGATCCGGCGCCTGCCGCCGTGCTGTGAGTTCCGCCAGAACTGGCTGCGGGTCGATGGCGGCTCGCCCGTCTGGCTCGCGACGATTCCGGCCGATGCGCAGTTTCCGCGCATCTTCGAAATGTCCTGCCGACGGCCGACGCAGCCTCGCGAGCGGATGCAGGTCGCCGAGTATCGTCGCAACGCCGCGATCGTGGGCCGCGGCGGCTCTCTGGCGGCCGCGCGACACTTGCTGCGCGTCGGCGCCACCATCCTCCGCGCGGGCGGCGCGGGAGTCTTCATCGACAACAGTCTGATGTCGCACGGCGGCGCCGATTGGCTCGAGCTGGATGAAAACAGCGACGACCCGCTGGCGGTGTTCTACGCCTTTGTCAACATCATCCGCGGCGTCGAAGGATTCAAGTCGCACGGCATGCACGTGTTCGGCCAACGCGATGGCGTGATCGATGTCGAGCCGTCACGGGACGACGGCGACTTGGAGCAAGCGCAACTGCGGGCGATTGAGGACTTCCTGCGGCTCTCTTGCTGTGAGGAGCGGCAGTGGTCCGCGCATGAGGAGTTCTCCGACGAGCGAGGCAGGACATTTCATCTCGAGCCGCTCGAGGACGCCTCACAATTCCGGCCCGACCACCCGGTCGTGAATCCTTACGGACGCTGGCAGTTGGCCCATTGAGCCCAAGGCATTTACGGCACAGATGGCACAAAGGTGTGCTCAGGAGGCCGACTCTTCGAGCTCGGCCATGACCTCGTCGGGAATGTTGAAGTTGGCGGAGACGGACTGCACGTCGTCGTGGTCGTCCAAAGCCTCCATCAGCTTCATCACCTTGCGCGCGACGTCGACATCAAGGTCGATCGTGTCCATGGGAATTCGCATCAACTGCGACGACTCGGGCTCGATGTTCGCGGCGCTGAGGGCATCGAGCAAATTGCTGAACGACTCCGGCTCACACGTGATTTCAAATAGATCGTCCGACTGTTTGACGTCGTCCGCGCCGGCCTCGATGGCCAATTCCATCAACTGCTCCTCGCTGTTGCCCTCGGTAGGCACGACCGCCAGCCCCTTGCGCTCGAACAGATAGGAGACGCAGCCTGTCTTGCCCAGCTCGCCGCCCGACTTGGAGAACAAGTTACGAATTTCGGGCGCCGTGCGGTTGCGGTTGTCGGTGAGGATTTCACAGAGGATCGCGACGCCACCCGGGCCGTAGCCCTCGTAGAGAATCTCCTCGAGCGACCCGCCGTCCAACTCGCCCGTGCCCTTCTTGATGGCCCGTTCGATGTTGTCCTTCGGCATGCTCACCGCCTTGGCGTCATCGATCGCCTTGCGCAGCCGGAAATTGGCGGTTGGATCTCCGCCGGTCTGGGCCGCCACGATGATCGCCTTGCTCAGCCGGCTCCAAAGTTTGCCGCGTTTGGCATCCTGTCGGCCTTTGCGATGCTGGATGTTTGCCCATTTGGAATGGCCTGCCATAAATCGTGACTCCGCAACTCAAGGGGCGTCGGACGAGACCCGGCGCCGTGAAATAGATCGGTTCGTAGGGCTTTCGATTGTATTCGGAGCCTGCGGAAATGGCCAAGTGGCCTCGTGGGCTCGCTCCGGCGTGGACTCGCCCCTCGCTGACGCCGGGGCTCCTGTGCGAGTGGCTGAGGGCGCCGGCGATTCGATCCCTCGCTTATTACGCTTCGGGTTTCCTTTCAGAGTCCGTCATACGGTTTCTCGCCGGCGATGCGATCCCTCGCTCACGCGTTGGGAGTTCTGTTTACGGCCGGGAACGCACCTGCTTGACCAGCCGGTGGACGCTGTCGGCAATCCGTTGCTCGACGTCGCCTGCCCAGCGGAAGGCGGGCCGGCCGTACTCGTACAGGTTGTAGCCGCCTTCGTAGCCGCCTTCTTCCCAGACTCGGCGAGAGGGGATGTAAGCGATCATGTCGTCGGTGTAGCCACAGACCCAAGTGCCCGGACCGAACTCGCTCTGAAACCGCAGCGAGTAGTCCACCACCGTCTCGGCGCCGGTGCCGATCATCAGCAGCTCTGCGCCTAGCTGCCAGGCGTGGACGGGGTACGGATAGCTGGTCTCAAACTGCTCTCCGTTCTCGAGCTTTTGCAGCATCCTCGCTGCCCAGCGCGCGCGCAGCGATCGGCCATCCCGCAGCAACTCGCGGAGTCGCTGTTGGCTGACAACTTCCTGGTAGTCGAGCTGGATCAGCTCAAAGGCAGTCTCGAGTTTCGGAGTGATCGCGGTCATCGGCTGCTGCAAAGCCTGCTCCACGGCGGCCGCCAGCTCGTGGCCGTACCGTTCGCAGAGCTCCACTTGACGGCGAGGCAACGGGTTTTGGTCGCCGCCGCAAGTGTTGACAAACATTGCCGTGGCTCCGGGGTGCTCTTTCTCGATCGCCAATTGGGCAAAGCCCGGGTAGTCGCCGCACCAAGTCATAAAACTGAGCGTCGTTGGATGGCAGGCGTAGCCAAACAGCACTGCGGCGAGCTTGCCGTCGGGGCGCACCACGCGCAGCACCGGGACGCGGTGATCGACGGGCCCCAGCAACTCGCCAGCGGCGATCAGGCGTGGCACATCCGGCTCGCGATTGTTGCGCCGGTTGACGGCAAACGTCGCCTCGCCACTGCCCTGCTCCAACCTTGCCGGCGCGAGCTGGCCCAACGCTTCGCCGACTAATTGCACCGTGCGATCGACCATCCGATCCGTGTATTCACTGACCAGCAACTCTTGCGACACTTCGACGGGATAGTAGTCCTTCAAGTCGTCACCCAGTCGCGGCCCACAATGATTGTGGGAGAAGGTGAACATTACGTCTTGGCGCCGCAGCGCGAAATCGCGTTCCAAGCGAGCGAACACCCGGTCGCTCATCATCTTCGGCACGCCCTGAAAGTCGCTGGTGATCAGCACGACGCGATGGCCCGCCGTATCCTCCAACGCCAACGCCTTCATCCACAAGTCGTGCAGCTTGCCATCGGGAACTCGCTTGGAGCCATAGCCTGCCAGCCAGACCGCCTTTTCCGGCGTGATCACGGCGCGACTGACGCCGGCTTTCCACATCGATTCGGCGCGTGCAACGCCGCCAAACCACGACGAAAACATCAGCGACAGCAACAGCAGGGATCGGAAGGTGTGCATCGGATGTCCCACGGTCTGGGTGGAATTCGGTGAATCGCGGCTCAATCTCCGGCGGCCGTCAGGATAACACGGAATTCCGTCCTTAGTTTGCCCAAAGGACGTCGTGAACCGGCACGCAATTCGCTTGCCTATAGAGTGTGGCGGCGCCAACAATGTAGGGAGTGAGTCAAAAGCAACTTCCTGAATTGCCAATCGGAACAGCCGATTTCATAGGGAGGTGGGACAATGTACGAATTCGCGAAAACTCGATGGACGCTTGGTCGCTGGCCGCATGTGAGCGCGGGGTGGGCGGGCCTGCTGGCTCTTGCTTGCCTCGTCGCCCTGATGATTCCGGCCACTGCGGCGGCTCAGGATGTCGATGCCCCACACCCGGTCGATGAGCTTCGCGCGGTCTGCCGAACCATTCATCAGCAGCACTTTAGCCGCGCCGCGCGCCAGCGCGCCGAAAACTTCCTGCGTTGGACGGCGCCACGACTCTGGCACGATGACAGCAGCAGGTTCTCGACGATGGCCAGCTACCTTGATCAACAGCCCGATGCCGCAGGCCTCACGCAGGTCACGCTGCGGAAGACGCTAGGCGACGTGGTGCAGGTCCCGTTGGACCGGCTGTCGACGGCAGACCAACGAGTGGTTCGGGAACTGGCGGAAATTGTCGGCCGAATTGGAGAAGACGCCGAAAGTCTGCGTGAGCATCTGGAGATTCAGGTGCGGAACCGACAGCTCGACGCCTATTCGTCCGGCATGGGCAGCCAGTACACCATCCCGTCCGTGACGTACCCGTATTCGTATGGCGCCACGAGCTACTACCCGTACAGCTATGGCTACTACCCGTACGGAGTCTACTACGGCGCGACCCCGTACTACGGCTACGGCTATAGCTACGGTTACAATTACGGGCACCATCGCCATCATGGCGCGCCTTACCGACCCGCGCCCAGCGTCCCGTCGGTCCCCAGCGTGCCACGCGGACCTCGGTCGCCGCTGACTGGCGGCAACGTCTACGGCTATTGATCAACAACTGAACCGGAAGAGCGACATTGCGAGACAACACACTGTCGCAGACCACGATTGTCATGCGTGGCATGTTGGCCATTGCGACTCTGTGGCTGTCCATGTCGGCATCCGCGTTGGCGGTGGAGTGGGCCGAGCCTGCCAATCGACTTCAACCGATGGCTCCAGCGAGCGGCCGCTACGTCAAAACGGCGAGCGGCTATATGGTTCCGTATCGCGTGACGCTTTCCGGATCCAAGGCGACACTCCTGATGCAGCCGATTGCGGGCCGACCCGCGGGCCCCAACGGCGAGCCGGCTTTGGAGCCGCTGTGGATGTCTGTGTTCGAGACAACGTGGGAGGAGTACGTCGAGTACATGGCCTACGCGGGAATCTGGCGAGACCGGACGGCAGCGAAAGCGCGCGACCGAAAAGCACGAGAGGAGCCTCCTCGATTGGATGACCTGGATGCAGTCACGGCGCCCTCGGAGATTTACTCGCCAGGCATCCGCTTCGAGTTTGCCGACAACCGCAGGGTTCCCGCGACCTCAATGACCGAATTCGCCGCCAGGCAATACACCAAGTGGTTGACCCGCCTCTCTCGGCACCCGTTTGGGCTGCCGACCGAAGCGGAATGGGAGCACGCTTGCCGCGCCGGAGCGACCACGGCGTGGCACTTTGGCGACGATGCTCGGCTGCTGCCGCGTTTCGCCGTATTTCGGACCGAGAACCGCCGTTCAGAGGGCCCGGCGCCAGCGGGCACGCGACTTCCCAACGACTGGGGATTGCACGACATGCACGGCAACGTGGCGGAGTGGGTGTTGCCGAATTCGATCGTTGCATCTCACTCCCCGGCCCCGGCCCCCGGACGGCAAAATGAGGCACATTATCGCTGGCCGCTTTGCGGTGGCTCTTGGCTTGCGACGGCCCGAGGTTGCCGTTGCGCGGCTCGCGACTACTCCGAACTGGAATGGTGGCGGGACGACCCCTGCCTCCCGTTGAGTCCCTGGTGGCTTGCCAACGACGAAGTGCATCACACGGTCGGCTTCCGTGTGATCAGTCCACTGACCGAAGCAGGACTCGAGTCGCGGTGGATGCCGGTCAACGCCCAGATTCGGTTGGACGTCGAAGCGGTATTGGAGCAAAGACCGGGTGGCATTTGGGATTTGGATCGCGACACCCGCGAGTGGATTGATCGCCAACGACGCGAAGGGAAATTCCCCGTTCGCAAGCCTTGGGAAACCGAATCGGACAACCCAAACTCGGGGCTCCGTTGACGCTCTGTCGTGGTGCAGGCTGCCAGCCTGCAACCGATGCCATCCGGGGCTACACAAAACAGGCTTGGGCGGGTGAACCTTTGCGGCGGTGGGTTGTCTAAGCCCGTGTTCCCATGCGACGATACCTACCCGGCCGGGAAGCCCCCTTCTCAACCCCGGCTCTCTCCGTCGCGGCTCAGACGTTAAGATTTCGCCGACAAACGTTCCCGTTTCCCGGAAGGGGCTGCTTTGCCTGCGGAATCGCCCGAAGCCATCTCGCTCTGGAGCCTCACACGTGGCCAGCGCGGCCGGTACGTCGCCGCCATTGTGGCCATGGCGTGCGGCACCATGTTCGCGCTGGGGGTGCCGTACGTCTTAAAAGAGGCGCTCGACGCTCTCAGCACAGCCACGGAACAGGGCGACGCCGACGTGGATCCCTGGCGAGTGCTGATTGGCTCGGCCATTGCCATCGTGGCACTGCATCTTTTCGACGGGGCCTTTACCTATCTCCGCGGTCGCTGGGCCGCTGAAGCAAGCGAGGGCGTGACGCGGGAGCTCCGCCGGCAACTTTACTCGCATCTCGAGCGGCTGCCTTGCGCGTTTCACGACCGCGCCGAGACGGGCGACATCGTTCAGCGATGCTCCTCGGATGTGGAGACCTTGCGAGTCTTCATGGCCTCGCAAGTGATCGAGATCGCTCGCGTCAGCTTATTTTTGCTGGTCGCCGTTCCGATCATGTTGATGCACGGCGTCTGGATGACGGTGCTGTCGCTATGCCTGACGCCGCTGATCGTGATTTTTGCCGTGATCTTTTTCCGCAAGGTGAGGCGTTTGTTTCTGGACGTCGACGAGGCGGAGGGGCGGCTGACGACCGTGGTGCAGGAGAATCTATCCGGGATTCGCGTAGTCCGTGCGTTCGCCCGACAGGACTACGAAATCGCGAAGTTTCGCGAACGCAACCACGAGTTTCGCGACCTCGAGTATCGGCTGTTTCGGGCGCTGAGCCGCTATTGGGCATCGTCGGACGTGCTAGTCTTCGGGCAACTGGGCATCGTGCTAATCGGCGGTGGCGCCCGCGTGATGAGTGGAGAGCTGTCGATCGGAGTTTGGATTCTCTACTTTTGGCTGTTGAGGACCATCATCTGGCCGATCCGCCAGATCGGTCGCGTGCTGGCGGAGACCGGTAAGGCGACGGTGGCAATCGGCCGCGTTCAGGAGATTTTGAATGAACCGGCCGAGAGTGCGAACCCGGGGGCCGAGCTAGTGGTTGGCGGCGCCATCGACGTGGAGGAGCTCAGCTTCTCGTACGGGGGCGAACGTGGCTCGACCCCGGTCCTCGACCGGCTGAGCTTTCGGATTGAGGCGGGAGAGACGGTGGCGATTCTCGGCCCGCCCGGCGCCGGCAAATCCACTCTGATGTTGTTGCTGGCACGGATGTACGACTATGAGACGGGCTCGATTCGCATTGGCGATCGAGAGCTGCGCGCGCTGGATCGCGGCGCGGTGCGATCCGCATTCGGAATGGTGCTGCAAGATCCGTTTCTCTACTCGCGAACCGTACTGGAGAACATCGCTGTCGGCGACAGCGCCGCGGATCGCGACGGCATTGAGGCGGCGGCGCAGGCCGCCAACATCCATGGCAACATCGTCGGCTTCCAGGATGGCTACCACACTCGAGTGGGCGAGCGCGGGGTGACCTTGTCGGGCGGGCAGCGACAACGATTGGCGATCGCGCGAGCCTTGTTGAAGGACCCCGAGTTTCTCGTCCTCGACGACAGCCTCAGCGCCGTCGACACGAAGACGGAGGCGAGAATTCTCGAGGCGCTGGCCGCGCGTCGAGGCAAACGCACCACAATCTTCGTGACGCACCGCTTGTCTTCCACCCGGCTGGCGGATCGCATTCTGGTGCTGGAATCCGGACGACTCGTGGAAGCGGGCACCCACGAGGAACTGATGCAATCGCAGACGGGCCACTATCGCCGGCTCTGCCACATTCAGGACATGCTCGACGACGAAATCGAGCGCGACCTGCAGCGGACAACTCGTCCCGATTGAGCCAGCAGGGCATTTCGACAGGCTGATAGACGGAGCACGCGTTTGAGCGGCGACTGGATTGACGACGACGAAGCGGCACAGAGTGTCGATTTGAGCTTGTGGCGCAAGTTGTTGCAGTACACGCTGCACTATCGTCGCACCACGTGGGTGTTTTCTATCGTCGCGTTGGGGCTGGCCAGCTGCGATCTCTGCTTCCCGTTGCTCACGGGGCATTTGATAGACGAGATTCGCGTGCATGGCATGGAGGCGAATCTGGCCTCGTACGGGTGGGCGTTCGCCATCCTGTCCGTCGTGTTCTGCGGCTTCATCCTGGGCTTCATCCGCTGCGCCGGCAAGATTCGCACACATGTCAGCCACGACATTCGTGGCGATGCTTTCGAGCGACTGCAGCAGCTCTCGTTCAGCTTTTATGACGCGAAGCCGGTTGGCTGGCTCATGGCGAGACTGACGTCCGACTGTCAGCGGCTGTCCCAGATCCTGGCCTGGGGAGTGATGGATCTAATCTGGGGTACGACGCTGATGACCGGCATCGCCATCGCGATGTTCTGGCACAACTGGCGCCTGACGCTCGCGGTGCTGGTCGTCGTGCCTGCGCTGTTTGGCGTCAGCCTCTACTTTCGCAAGTGGATGCTGAAAGCGGCGCGAATGGTGCGAAAGTACAACTCGCGTTTGACCGGCGCCTACAACGAGGCAATCGTCGGCGTGCGCACCACGAAAGTGTTCACTCGCGAGAGCGAGAATCTGGCGGACTTCGAGCGGCTTGCCGACCAAATGCGGCTGCACTCGGTGCGCAACGCGGTGCTGTCGGCCATGTATATGCCAATCGTCCTGACGCTCGGCAGCGTGGCGATCGCCATGGCCTTGGCAATGGGAGGACGCCAAGTTTTGCTGGGCACGCTGGGCATCGGCGAGGTCGTGATGTTCATGTACTTTGCCCAGCTATTCTTTGCGCCCATTCACGATCTTTCCATGTGGTTCGCGGAACTACAGATGGCGCAGGCATCCGCCGAGCGAGTGCTGGGACTGATCGAGGCCAAGCCCGAGATCGAGGACTCGCCGGAAGTCCGCGAACAGATCGAAGCTCTTGGCGACGACACGGACTCTGCCGCGATTGATACGATCGAGTTCCACGACGTAAGTTTTCAGTACGGCGATGGCCCGCTTGTGATTGACCGGCTGCGGCTGCAAGTCGAGGCGGGTCAGACGATTGCCCTCGTCGGCTCCACCGGTGGCGGCAAGTCGACCATCGTGAACCTGCTCTGTCGCTTCTACGAGCCGACCGCCGGGGAAATCTTGATCGGCGGAGTGGACTACCGCCAACGCAGTCTTCACTGGTTGCAGTCCAAACTGGGCATTGTGCTCCAGCAACCACATTTGTTCAGCGGCACCATCGCCGAAAACATTCGCTACGGCCGCCTTGAGGCCAGCGACGAGGAATTGGTGGCGGCGAGCCAACTGGCCGGCGCTCACGACTTCATCGAGCAGCTTGAGCAGGGATACGAAACGTCCGTGGGCGAAGGCGGGAACCAATTGAGCCTCGGGCAAAAGCAACTGGTTTCGTTTGCCCGCGCGGTATTGAAGTCGCCTCAGCTGCTCGTCATGGACGAGGCCACCTCTTCGATCGACACCGAAACTGAGCAGCTCATCCAAAGCGGCATTTCAAGAGTTTTGCAGGGCCGCACGAGCTTCGTCATAGCGCATCGCTTGTCCACGGTGCGCGCGGCCGACCGCATTCTGGTGATTGAGCAAGGCAAGATTGCCGAAGACGGCCGACATGAGGAGCTGATGGCGTTGCGGGGCCGCTATTATGACCTCTACACCGAGCAACGGATCATGGACCGCTGACAGCCCCGGAAAGAACCATCGCACGGGTGTCACGGAGGGTTCAAACGGCTCCTCGCTTCAAATATCTCTCACAGAGACACAGAGGCACGGAGTTAGAGTTCCAAGAGTCGCTGAGCATCCAGAAACCCCATTGCGAAATCCTCCGTGTCTCCGTGTCTCCGTGAGACAATCTGCCTGGGAAAGAACCATCGCACGGGGTTGCCTGCGCATTCGCCACGAAGGGTT
>JAGQPF010000508.1 GCA_020426845.1 Planctomycetales bacterium | reverse complement strand
TGATGGCGAGTTGCCCTATGGCAACTTCCGCGACCCCAAGCTCTTGCGGCTGTTGCTCACGGCCGGTTTGCCGCCGGAGACGATTGACGTGGCCGGCAACTCGCTGTTGATTCAAGCGGCGGCAAACCCCGCGAGCCTCAAGCTCCTGTTGAAACAAGGCGTCAATGTCAATCGTGTTTGCAATAGCTATGTTGCGGCAACTGCCTTGATCCGCGCGGCAAGCATCGGGAATCTCAAGAGCGTTGAACTGTTGCTCGAGCACGGCGCCGACCCGACGATCAAGGACAGATCCGGCAGGCCCATCGAGAAGGTTGTGGACAGACGCTCCAGGCAATGTGAGGCGATCCTGGACCTGTTGCGCCGCAGTTCGAAAAAGTAGGCCGCTGGGAATCGGTTAGCCGACTCGCTGCTTCAGATAGAGCTCTTGCAGCATGTTGACCGAGTCTGCCTCGTCAGCCGACTTGTCGGATCGGATCACGGCGAGCTTGGGATCGCGCAAGCTGAGCGCGCCGGTGACTTGATCGCGGACAATGCCCTCGAACTTCACGGTCACCACGATGGAGGGCCGCAGCTCGACGCCGGGACGGGTTCCGGAAGAGCTCGGACGCTCGATGCGACGGCCGGTCATCAGGCCCTCACGCATCACCTCCTGCTGGATCTGAGCATCGCGGATCTTGTCGACTCCGGCCACGTCTCCGACATCTTCGAAGCCGCCTTGCGGCGACTTGGCGCCAATCACGTACGAGCCGAACAGCCCCGCGTTTTGTTTTGTCGTCACGGCGTAGGTGGCGCCGAGCAGCACGAGGTCGAGCGTAATCTCCGGCTTGCGTTTGGCCCAACCGGGATCGCGCGCCGACAGCTGGTAGGGATCGTGGGGCTGCTTGGTGATCACGCCCTCGTATCCCTGCGAGCGAAAGTGGTGGTAAAGTCGATTGACATCGTCTTTGTTAGCCGCCATTTGGCCTTCGCAGAGCGTCATTGGAATGGGTAGCTGCATGTTCGAAAGCGGCGCCAGCAGGGAGTTCAGCATGCTGCGCCGGCGATCCAAAGGTTGTTGTGTCAGGTCCTGTCCATTCAGGTACAGCAGATCGAAGGCCGCGAACTTGAGCGTGACGGGGCGCGAGGCCTCGCCTTGCAGCGAGCCATAAACCTCGTAGACGCTCGCCGGGCGCACGCCTTCGAGGTCGAGCACGGTGCCGTAGAGCTCGCCGTCGACGATCACGTCGCGGGCCGGGATCATCTTGATCGAGCCATCGAGTCCGGGAACTTGCTCGAGCCAGTCGCCGCGAGTGCGCGTGTACGCGCCGCACAACATTGCGCCGTTGGATCCGGTGGACTTATGCAGCATGAAGCGGATGCCATCGTACTTGCGCTCAACCCAGACCGGATACTTTTCGATGTCCTCGACGGCGCCGCCGGCCAGGGCGGGCCGGACGGGAACCAGCGGCTGAAGCCGAATGGCGCGCAGCCCCTCCACGCCGTCCGACTCCAGCACGCGCGCGACATGGAAGGCGTCGGTCAGCGCCATCGCGTGCGCGACTTGCTCTTCGGGAGCGCCGTACATGCGCGCGATGACGCGCGCGATCAACGGACCTTGATAGTCGAAACCGAAGCCCGCCTTGCGAAGCATCAGCTTGGCAATAAAGAAGGCCTCGACCTTGCCGCATCGCTCCAGCAGCGAGCGGAGCAAATCGAACTTCAGCTTTCGCGGCTCGTCCGGAATCAAATAGAGCAGCCGCATGACCTCGGCCGCCGTGAGCGGCGGATCGCCACGCAACTCGTCTCGATTCTCGGCAAACAACACCGCCACGTCGCCAACATGTGTGAGTCGATCGAGCAGATCCTTGCGAGAGAGCAGCCCCATCGACATCAGCAGTCGCAACAAGCTGTCCCGGCGAAACGTGCTGCGTCGGCCCAGGAACGGGTCGCCAAGGACGCAGCCGAGCTTCTCTTCCAGTGTCAGGCCAACGTCCTTCTGAACGAAGTTGATCAGCAACTGTTCTCGTTCGGCGGCGTTGGGCGGCGGAGCGACTTTCAATCCGAACACCTGCGCCGCCTTCGCCGGCTCCATGAACGACAGTGGGATGAACAAGCCACGGCAAAGGCTGTAAAACGGGATGCTATTCAGCGCATCGGACGGCAATGGGCCGTGTTTTTCACTGAGTCGTTGCACCAAGTGCCGCAGATGCAGCGGCACGCCGAGCTGCTGCTCCAAGTAGCGAGGATCCGGCTGCTTCATGCCGATCGATCGGCTGAGCTCCGACAGCTCGCCCGCCTCGGTGAACCAGCGTTGGATGTCGTCGGTCTGGATGAACTTCAAGAGCTAGACTCCCGATAGGCAGCGAGTCGCTCCTCGGCGAAGGCCGCGGCGTCTCCTCATGACTGGAACGTTACTCAAGCGGCAGCACCGCGTACTCTTCGGGCTGCGACTCGTGGACGGACATCGCTCCGGTTGCGTCGTCGCGGCCAATGCGAATCGGATGCGGGAAGGTGGGCGTCGTCACGCTCTTGATGGAGCGAATGATGTCGATCTTGTCGCGATACTTGCCGCCCCATTGCTCGGCGATTTCCTTCGAGCCCAAGCTCATCTCCTCAATCAGAAAGACGACGTCGGCGGTGTGCTGAAGCGCCTCGCCGCCCACGGGCAGTCCGGTGTCACGGATCTGGCCGATGCACAGGCAGGTGGTTCCCATCTCGTGGTTGTAGGTTTTCAGTGCCGAGAGGTTGTCGGCCGTGCGGTTCTTGGTCGGGTCGAGCATGTTCAGCGAGTCAATGACGACGAACGAGATCTCCTCCTGCTCGACCAGATAGCGGTACTTGCCGACAAAGTCGTCCCACGTCTGCCCTTTGTGGTACTGGCTCTCGAGCACGAACATGTTCGAGAGCACCTGCTTCTCCAACTGGCTTTCGTTCAGGCCGGTGGCAGCCATGCCGATCTTGACCATTCGCGAACAGAGGTCGTCGCGTCCGCAACCCTTGTCGGAGTAGAAGCCTTCCTCGGCGACCACCATGGCAACTTTCTCGCCCGACAACGCGACGCGCGCCAGTCCGGCCAGAGCGGAGCGAGTTTTGCCTTTGCCGGGAGGGCCCGCCAACGCAATCGTGCAGCCTTTGGGAACGCCGCCCAAGGAGTGCTGCGCATCCTCGGTGAGACAAAGCACATCCAGCACCGAGCCCAATGGCACCGCCTCTTGCTTCTTGATGCGATGCTTCAGCAGCGCGGGGCGAATGAAGTCTTCGTCGAGTCCCGCGTCGCCATCGTCCATCGCCTCCGAGCCGCCTTGGAACGGCATGGCGGCCGGGTCCATCATCGCCGGCCCGGCTCCGCCCGAGCCCATCATCATCATCATTTGCATCATCTGCATCATCGGGTTGCCGCCGGGCGGCATGCCCATTGGCATTTGGCCCATTGGCATCTGGCCCATCGGCATCTGGCCCATCGGCATTTGGCCCATCGGCATCTGCGGTTGCGCCATCATGGGCGGCTGCATTGCCGGCTGCATCTGCATCTCGGCTTGCATCTCGGCTGCCGGAGCGGCTTGCTTTTTGGTGGTCTTTTTCTTGGCCATCGAGTGATGCTCCGTGGCTGCGTGAGCGTGCTGTGTACAAAGGTTCATGCAGCGAGTGGCCGCATGATTGGCATGAAAAATTCAGAGGCGGGCGTCGGCTCGTCGGGCGTTTTGTGGAAAGTGCAAATTCCTGCGCACCGACAATCGTCCTACGACCCGAATTCACCGGCAAACCGGGAAGGTCTGTTGGCCCGTTGTTATAGGGCCGATATTCAACGAAGGCAATTGTGTGGTCGTTGGCATTCGTTCCGCGGCAAGATAAACTGTCAAGGTGGGAGTGTCATGTTGCCAACGCCCGCGGCAGGGAGCCCGACCCCGACTTGGACGTCGCCAGCATCCCTTTGCAAATCTCGAGTCATGAGCCCGAAAAAGTCTGCCTTTTTCCGTCTAGACGACGAGGCGTTTGGTCGCCAATACGAAGTGCGGATCACTTACGATGTCGCGAGCTGGGATGCCGGGGACTTTACCACTCCACCTGCTGGCGGCACTGCGTCGCTCTCTCATGTCGAAGTGCTTCAAGTCCGGCACTTCGACGGGGAAGGGAACGTATCCGGAATCGACATCGGCGCAGCGGCTCGGCGCTTCGACTCACGAGCCTGGGAACTTGTCGATGAAGGGGTGCTAACGCGCCCGCACTGAGGTACTCGCTACACGGTCAATGCCTCATTTTCACCGTGTTCCTCGGTTTGCCCCGCTTGCCTGCGCGCTATCCGACGGTTTTGAGGAGGTGTCGCGCGAAGGGCGAAATTCTTTGGGGTTTTTGCCGCAGCCGGAAGCAGCGGCGAGCCGAATTATTTATTCGCCTGGCCGTTACTCAAAGTGCGGTTTGTAAACTACAATATCCACAGGCAAAACCCCTGGTCGCTATTCCGGCAGAGGGACCAATTTTTAGCGTTGGCCAGAGCCACACAAAGCATGTGCAGAAGCACGCGAGGCTCTCGCCATTCTCGCAGCGACTCCACTCGTCGCAATCGGCCGGGGGATTTTACTTGCAAATAACTGCCGGCTCTTCGGGGCCGGCAGTTTGCATTTCCGGACATGGTTGGCACGCAATGTCGGACTTTCGCAAAGAAATTCTTCGCAACCTGAAGATCCTCTCTCTGATCAGCGTCTGCTTCATCGCCGGCGTTATCGCGGCTGAGGCGATCGGAGCGCTGCTCGAGACGCCGCCCCCCAGTGGCGAGGCGGTCACCGCGCCCATGCAACAAGTCTCGCTGCCGGCTGCCAATCGCGACGTGCCCTGAGCGCCAAGGAAACCCGAAGCGTAAGCGAGGGATTGGAATCGCGAATCCGGCAGCGCCAAGGAAACCCGAAGCGTTAGTGAGGGATTGGAATCGCGAATCCGGCAGCGCCCCGAAGCACGCCGCTGTGACAGCCTCTTAAGGCTGCATTGAGGTGAACATCGTCAGTGCGATGATCGACCAGCCGATCCAAGGCCAGGGCAGCCAGATCGCCAGCGCGAGCCCCGCTAGAGCGATGAACAGGAAGGGCCATTGCTCGTACCAGTGGTCGACGGGCAATCTGCCGACGGCGAGGACGGCCAGGCCGACCGAGGCGAGCCACCCCCACAACGGAATGGTCCGCGGCGCTGGCTGCAATGGCGCCTCCAATTCGCCTCGGGCGCCGCGAGCGACAACGTTGAAGTGCCTGGATGCGGTTCGCAAAGCTGCCTGCCGGGCCACCGACCGAGTTACGAACCCTTGCGACTCATCTCGAACCTTGCGCAGGATGCGGGTCAGCTTCAACCGCTCGGCCGTCGCCCTTTCGGCCGCCAGGAATTCGTCCAGCGACTCGCGCTGACGGTCAAGCAACGGTTGACGACGAAGTCTGCGATAGATGTTCTCCGCGCGCTGTGCCCACGGTTCGTACCAGTCCGACACTTCCTCAAGAGGGCGATCCAAGGCGATGTCCGCCGCGGAGGAGAGCAATTCGGAGATCGTTCGCAGACGTAACAGGTCGTGCTCGACCAAGCCTGAGTCCAGCGGGAGTTCGTGGCGCTGATGCTGGCTCGGAACGTCACTCGGCAGCAGTTTGACTTCGTCATCGGCGACGCTGCCCACGGTCCATGCCGTGTCGAGCCCTGCGACGGACGGAACGGGAATCGAGCGTTTGCCGTCGGCTGCGGACACTTTTCCTCGGAAGCTGACCACCACTCGCTGGGGCAAGTAGTTCGGCCCCAACGGCACGCGAACTTCCTTTCCCGACGGCGCCTCGTCAGGTGTGTGCACGACGGCGACATCATTGACGGTAATGCCAGTTAGCTGACAGTTTTGTGGAACTGCGATGTCCAGCGTCGACAACCCGGCGGGCTCGATGTCGAAAATGGCCACGCCGTGGCAGTTGCCGGCATCGGAAGAAACTTGGATGTCAGCCAGTGCGACGACGGCGGTTCGCTTGGTTCGTTCCACTCGCCGGACCGTCGCCTCGAACCTGCGGTCGACCACTTCGAAGACGTCCAACGCGTCGTTCACGGGCGTCAGGGCCGCCGGCAGTTCGGTGGCCAGCAGCCCGCGCGGCGTCATCCAATCGATCTGCTGGCTGTCGGCCAAGCGTGGCAGCGCAAGAAACCTTTGAGAGGGCAGGCCTTGCAGGCTGAGGTTGGGCGCCCGCACGATGCCGTCGGTGCTGGACAGCGACGCGTGGATGGAGAAATGGAACGGCTGCGGATCGGCGCCTTCGCGGTCCGTGTTTGGCGCGAGCGGGGAGGCGGGGATCAGCCGCCACTCTGCCCCGTCCTCCTGTGCGGTCTCGATGATCGCCATGTCGCTTGGCTCGCTGCGCAAGCGGGTCAGCGACTGCGGGACACGGATCCGCAACAAGTCGATGCTGCCGGAATCCGGTGTCATGTGGACCACGCCGCGCAATTCGGCGGACCACTCGTCGTTCTTTCGCGCGAGGATCGTGACGAGCGACACGTTGCCTCGCGGTGTGTTCGGGCGCGTGTGGATGCGGGCGCTGTAGCGAGCGCCACTGGGCCTCAGGCGGGCGACCAATCGTCCTCCCTCCCGATACTCTCCGGCGCCGTTGCGATCGACTTCCAGATTGCGAGGCTGGTCGAATTTCACGACCTCCAGGTCGTTGCGGCGCAAGATTTCAATGTCGTGTTCCGCCACGGCCGCAGATGCCGCAACAATGCGTGGCAGCGTGCGGACATCCGATCGCGTCGGCACCTGACCTGTCAGCAGCACGGTCTGTTGCGGCGCCTCGGCCGCACGGTCCAAAAAGATCGTCAAGTTGCCGGCCTCGTCCACATCGAAGCGTTGGGCTACTTCCGCTCCCTCTTCCACGACTTTCAGCGATTCGACTTTGAGATTGGCGGGCACCTGCAAGACGTGCTGGAACGTGCGGCTCGACAAGCGATCAAACTCCGCCTCGTATTGGACCGCCGTTTGTTGTCGACCAAGAATCATCTTGGTGTGCTGCGAGACGATCGGCTCGGGCTTTCGATAGGCAACCACCACGTCAAAGTCGCCGGTGTCGGTTCGCACTGTCTCCGCCACTCCGCTCGCTTCGGGCCACGACACGCTGAATTGGGCGGCGTCGATTCGCTCGGCGTCGCCCTCCAGGCGTCCCTGCAGTTCCGGGTCGAGGATGCTGAAGGCAAACCACTTGCGGCTCGCTGTCTCGGCAAAGGCGGAGAGCTTGGGGGGCTTGATCCGTCCTACGCCGGACACATCCGTCGCGTGAAACGCTGCCCGCAACTCGGCATTGCGAGTGTCGTCCGGTGCGGCGATGGTGAACACCGAGCCATCGGGCTGGCTGCTGACCTTGGGAGTTACGGGCTCGCCGTTGAGCGACATCGACAGCAATCGCAGTCGCGGCTCGGCCCAAACTCGAAGTTGGCCGAGGCTCTGATCCGATTGGTAACGAAACATCGACTCCAAGACGACGGAGTCGACTCGTTTGATTTGCAGCCAGAGATGCTCCTCCACCTGTCGCGAAGCTGAACGCCCTTGTTCTTCCCAGCGAATGTCCAGTTCCTGGACATCGCCGAGCTCGGCGAGCAGGCGTCCGGGCTGCCGCTCTTGCCGCCCTCGTGACTCGACTTCCGCACTCTCGGTGAGCGGGGTGTTGACGGCGGCCATGGTGTTGGCAGGGCGCCCGGCAATCTCCAGTCTCGCGTTGGGAGTGGCGGGCACGGCAACGAGCAACGAGCGACGGCCGCTATCCTCGCGGCTGTTCAGCCGGCGGACGATGGTCAGGCGATACTCTCCCGGCAGGTCTGTCGTAATCACCAGCGCCTGTTTGTCAGCCGACCAGTCTGCGACGACGGGCATGCTGTCCAAAGCGGTTGTCAGCACTTCTCCGTCGTCAGCCGCCATGGGCAGTTGGACGGTTTGGTGGTCGCCGAACACGCGGAGCACGTAGTTGGCCGTCAATTGCGGGTTGTCGCTTTCGTCATCTCGCGACGGCGTCAACGTGTAGTCGGCCTTGGTAATCGCCCAACCCTCGGGGCCGGACATCGCGGACTGTTCGGCTGACAGCAATGCATTCCACAGCGGAGTGGGCACATAGATCGGCTTGCCGATGCGCGTGGCCTCGACCTTCTCCGGCACGAGCACTCGGTAGAGGATGTCGGGCGGCGGTGGATCGTCCTCGGCGCCAAGCAGTGCGCCGGCGGCAATGATGCCAATGGCGACGGGCAACGCAATGGACAGCGCGGGCCTGCCCTGCCCTCGGCTAGCTGTCTTCCAAATGCGAGGCCAAGCAGAGCCGATGAGACCGCCCAGCATGGCGCCCCAACCCGCGGCGGCGCCAAGCCAGTTGAACGGGGTCGGCGCCATGCCGGCAGTGAGCCAGCCGGCGAGCATCATCTGCAGCAACACGACGGGCCGTCGGCCAAACGCGAGGCCGGCGAAGATCAGCAGCGTCGCGGCCGCGGCGCCTCGCAGCGAGTCGATGCGGTGAACGGTTAAGGAGACGCTGGTGGAATCTCCCGCCGGGTCGATCGCGCGGCTGAACTGTCGCCAGTTTTGATTGATCGCCGGAGGCGGCTCATGGTCGTGCCAGATGGGCGATTCATTCATGTCGGATGCCCAGGCGCCGGCCGTGACATGTTCGGCGGCTCCGTCGGGGACATGCGTGGCGCTGGTGAGCACCACACCGTCGACGTCACGGGCCCGATGCAGCGTCAAGCCGGCGTCGCTCAAGTCGCCATTGTCCGCCAGTTCCGTTGAGGGCAGCACGCCGGCCGACTGGATGCCTGCCACATCGACATAGAGCGGCGGCGCCCAGCCGCCGTCGACCTTGCGCTGATACTCTCGCAGCAACTGTCCCCAGTTGCTCCACGGCGCCGTCAACAGCCGGCGCACCACATGGTCGGCGCGGGCGACAATCTCCACTTCATCCTGATGCGCCCAGCCCAAGGGCCGCGCCAAGGCCTGCCAGCCCGTCCAGCGACTGGCGTCGTCGTAGCCCGGCGGCACGCTGAGCGTCCAGTGCGTCTCCATGGCGGGCGTGGTGAGATGCAACAGAGGCGCCTTGGGCGTCGCTTGCCAGCCAAATGGCGAAGATTGTGACCAGTAGGCGACTCGCAATGTCACGAATCGGTCACGTGGCGGGAGCCGAATTTCCATCTGGCGTCGGAAGCTGGACTTTTCGGCCGACGCCGGGCTCTCGATCTGACGCACGATGTTCAGTGGCAGGCTGGTGTCATCCAGCGTCACGCGCAGCACATGTGCCTCGGGAGGAATGAACAACGTCACGGTTTGGGCGCCATGGCTCTCCATGTGAAACGCCGCCTCGTGGCGCAGTTTTCCGTCGCGTTCGCACTGCGAATCGATGTGATGCGACCACACCTGCAGCGAGCCCCAGGGGAGCTCTCCCACGGCGGTCACGACCGGCGCGACGGAAATGATGCCGAGCGTCGCGGGTTCATAACGATAGGCGGCTTGCAACGCGGGCGATTGCCCGGCATCGCCCGTCGGTATCGGCAGTTGCTCGAGGTCGCCGGCTGCGATGCTCAACGGCGCCGTGTTGTGGATGTACACGGCGCCCGTCTGAGACACGGCTTCCGGCACCGACACGAGCGAAAGCAGGGTCGCCGCTTTGAAGGGCCGCTTCCGCACTGCGACGAGCTCGAACGGCCCGGAGATCGGCTGTGAAAGCTCCAGATCCAGCCGGCGGCCTTCAGCATCCAGCGGCGTGTCGTTGTCTTCCAACGCCACCGCGACCACTTCGACCGGTACGCTGGCATCTCTCTGGTCGGCGCCGTCGGAATCGCTGCGCGGCGGGGCGGGGGCACTGGCGGCCGCGGGCGCGACGGGGCTCGGAGACGTGCCGATGTCGCGATCGCGAACCACGGACCACCGCAGCGGCTCGGAGCTGGCGGACATGCGAATCCGCACGTTGGACACAGCCCCCGACTCCGGCAGGCAGCGGATCCGATACTGTTCGCGCAGCGTCTCCTCGCCGGGAATGGCGTCGACCCGAATTTCGACGGCGTAGTCCGGACGCTGAGGCGGCTCGCTCACCGTGAATTGGCTCGCTTCGGCGCTGTCGCGAATCACCACGCCGCCCGTCACCGGCTTGACGACTCGCGAGACCGGCGCCTGGCTGGGATCCACTCTGGCCAGATCGTGGTCGTTGCTAAGCTCGCCCTGCACCGACAGATAGCAGGTGGTGTCCATGCCAAGCGGGCGGCCGACAAACAGGCGCCGGCCGGCAACGGACTTGTTGCGTCGCGACTGTTGCAGGTGCGATTGCAGTTGAATTTTGACCGACGACTCGGGGGAGATCGGCTTCAGCAAAGGCACCTTCAAGACGCCGTTGGCCGGAGTCAGACTGAGCAGGTTCGCATCCAACGCGTCGGCCGGGATGGTCTCCACCGAATCGATCTGCCAGCCGGCCGGAATTTCCAACTCGGCGGCGAAGATCTCTCCCCAGTCGACGGAGACCTCCGCGACGGTGGTGGCCAACAGCTGATCGTCGTTCCAACGGACGGTGATGCCGGCGAGCGCCGACAGGGCGTGACTGCGATTGCGGAGATCGATCCGCGCGGCGGCGCGTGGCTGATCCTGTCGCAGCCGAATCTCCTCGCCGCCATTGGGCTGTCGCCGGTGACCGGTTTGTGTCAGACCGTCGAGCTGCAGGTGTCTCACGCGGAGCAGATGGGAAACGATGATCTTGGACTCGCCGGCGCGCCATTGGCCGTTCTCGACAGCGACGCGTGGCAGCGTCCACAGCACATCCAACGGCAACTCGGCGAAGCCAAACAACCGGACGCGGCTTTCGGGCCGCTCGGTCGGCATTCGCAGCAGCACTTGATTCGATCCCACTTGCTCCAGCGGCACCGGGCGGTCGCCAACCCGAGCGTCAAGTTGCAGTTCCGAGCCGACATTGAGCAAGACTTCGGGGGGCAGGCCGTTGGGAAACCGCAGCTCTGTCTGCAATTCCACTCCGCCCACGCCGAGCCGGTACGTCGACTCCTGAATGTACTCCAACGTTCGCTGGCGGTCGTTGGGCTGGGACGCCCGCAGCGTCAGCTGGTGAACGCCGCCGGCGCCTAGCGACATTCGCCAACGGCGCCAGCCGAAGGAGCCGTCTGGCTTCGCAGGCGCCTCGGGACTTTCGGCCTCGGCAGATTCGGTCGGCGCCGTGACCACCGGCTCCATGGACGAGATGACGCCCGGGGCGAGGCTCGGCGTCAGCTCGACAGGCAATTCGAGCACCAGTTCGTTTTGGCCGGCGGCGGGCAATTGCAGGGCGAAGTGCAGCTCCCCCCCACGCCGCCGCCCGCGTTGGGTCCAGGGAAATTTCAAGGTTCCGGAATTGGCGACAGCCAGCACGGTTCGCCCGGCAGCATCGACGCCGATCTCGGCCGGCCGCGGTGGATCGTCATTCCACACGGGATCACCGATGGCGAACGACATGCTGCCCAGCGGGGCCAGCCAAGGTTGTTCGCCGGTGTGCTCCACCTCCAGCTCGGCATCACCGTCTTGAAGGTTGTCTCCCACCAAACGCGCGCGGTACTTGGCCGAGATCACGCGTGTCGAGTCGGACTCGTCGCGGCGCCGGCGAATCGTTTCGAGGATCTGGTTGAACCGCTCCTCGGCCATGGGGTGGAAGTAGCCTGGAGGGCGCTGCGCGGAAAGCCGTTGCACATCGTCGATCCCTTCTACTCGAATGCGCACGAAACGCATCGATGGCCCGTTGACAGGGTCTCCCATTGCCAGAGGAAGCACGCCCCGGATCAGCATCGCCATCAGGAATGCGCCGATCAGGCAGCTCGCCGCAGTGAAACACCGCCGGCGGAAAGTGAGAGGCGATGCAACGGGCTCCCCGGGTCGACGCGTCCCCCGCTGCGCGCGAGGTCGACGGTCGCGTTGGCCTGCTTGGCGAGAGCGGCGTCGTCGAGCGTGCGGCGGAACTCCCCGCGTCATGATTTGGGTTCCACCAGAGGCAGTGAACTGGCGGTCGCGGACCCGTGGGACGAGCCGTCTCCACGGAAGGTGACGCTTTGCGATCCCTCCTGCCGGCGCGGGAAAGCGATCGTCCGCGTGGAGAGCTCCGTGTGGTTTGTCCGTTGAGGGGCGGGAGGTGAGAGGCTCTGCTGCAGCAGCTGACCGACGGCAATCAGAGCGGCGCCCAACGCGACGGCTTGTGCCATGCCCCAGGCAAGCGCGGGGAACGTGACACCGACACCCAGCAAGGCCAGGCCCCACCAGACCAGTGCGCCCGGCGAGCGCAGCGCCGGCCATTGCAGGCAACACCAAACGATAGTCATCACCAGTCCGGCGACGGCAATGATCAGCCAGTGGAACGGCGCCAACCGAAGCGAGACGGCGGGCAGCGCTCCCGACGTGGTGAACAGATAGCCTTTCAAGCTGACCGGCAGCGGTGGCTGTTGCGAGGCGCCGATCCAACGCTCCAGCCGCTCGCTCGTTTGGCTCGCCAGCTGTTGGGGAATGCCGTTGCGCCAACGCCAGACCATGTCGGGCGTGAGGTTGGCCGGCCCGGAGATCAGCTGGTGCGACTCGGGCGCGAGCAGTTCCCAATAGGCCCGTCCCAGCTCGACGGAGTCGACCACATGCGGCGCGGACATGGCGGGTGCGCCGAGCCATTCCCCTTGCAAGGTGTACCAGAGCTCCAGCACATGCTCGTCGCCGTCGGTGGCCACGGGCACGCTGATCCGACGGTTGGTGATTTCGCGATAGGTCACGCTGTGGCCGTCAACGGCCGCCCGCAGGGACGGGATGTTGGCCAGCTCGCTGGGCAGCTCGATGGCGACCAACGGCCGATCGGAGCGCAGGCGGAACGCGGCGCGGTCGAGTCGGCGGTCCTCTTGGAGCCAGCTTTGCAGCCAGGTTCTTGTCACTAACACGCCGTCGCTTAGCGCCATCGTTTGCGCCCGCAGGTGAATGGGCACCCGGTCGCCCACGTCCTCGGCGAGATACACGCCGTTCTCCACTGTTCCGTTTTCCACCGTTCCGTTCTCCGCGGCGTCGCTCACGGACTCGGAGTTGTCGACGACCGGGTTGAATCTCCAGCCGGCGCCCAGCGTCGCCTCCAGCCCCAGCTCCTCGCCGACATGCAGCTCCAGGCGATGCTCCGCGACGCCCTCGGGCAGCAGCGGGATGGCCAGCGGCAGCGACACTTGTCGCTCATCGCCCGGCGGCAGTCGCCAGCGATAGCTGAAGGAGAGCCGGCAGTCGCCGATCGTTCGCCGCGGCAGCTCAATGCGCAGCGCGGCGCGTCCGGGGCGGGCAGGCAGATCGACGGGCCCGAAATTGAGCGGCACGTCGTCCTGGGTCACCGAGAGCTGCGCTTCGGGCTCGAGCAGCTCGGCGGGCGCGTCCACCATAATGTGCGCCGCGGGGACGTAGGAGACCTGATGGGCGAAAGTCTGCTTGACGGTGATGAACGACGCGCCGATCGTGAGCTGAGTCAGCACGTCGGCCGAGAGGGCTTGCTCGTGATAGGACACCGTGCCGGCGAATCGAGGCGAGGCCTCGCCCACCAAGTCGTTGTACATCAGCGGCGGCCGCTGTGTGACCGGCAACGTGAGCGACTCGGGCGCCTCGCCATAAATTGGCGTCAGCCCGCGCATGCGTTCCGCATCCGGTGACACAACAATGTCATCTGCCATGGTGACCAGCATCTGCGCCGCCGAGGCGGTGACCGTGGTGTTTGGCGGGGTGAGCACCGTGGGGAATTCGAACTCCAGGTCGCTGGCGTCGTCGCTTAACGGCATCGCGGCGTCGACCAGGACCGTGAACGCTCGCGCATCCTCGTCCTGCGGCAACACCGGAATCTCAAGCGGATCGACCGATGTCAGGTCGATGGTGGACAGCTCCTCCAGCTCGTTGGAACGCACGTCGCGGACGGTCCACCCGGGCAGGCGGAGCGACAGGGAGCCGACGTTGGAGCCGTCCCAGCGACATTTGAGGCTGGCGCGCAGGTTCAATTGCCCGCGCACGATGTGGACGAGATAGGTTGGCTGAATATGCAAGCGGGATTTCGCCGGGCTGACCTGGACCGTCAACGATCGCGGGCGATTTTCGAACGCGTATTGCCAGGCGCCGGTCGGCGAGTCCGGCGGAGGGCTGACGCGGCTGACTCCCACGGGATTGACGGGCTGGGCCGTCCAGCCTTTGGCGCTGGTCACGACCACCGAGCCGCGCTGCACGGCGTCGAGCACCTCGAAGCCGATTGCCTGGAATTTGCCCGGCGTGCCGCCGCGAGTCAGCGCCGCTTGCAGCTCGACTCGCACTGGCTCGTCGCTTGGCTTGTCCAACGTGACTCGGACCGTCTCGCGGGCTGACGCGGTCTCCGCGCCGGGAAGTGTGCCGATGCCGATCCCCGGCTGACGCTGCCCGGGCACCAACGCCATGTTCGGCGGCAGCTGAACATCGAAGGAGGTCAGCGGCGCGCCGACCTGGCTGACTAACAGCGTGGCGCGAATCTGCACGTCCAGCTCGCTCTGAACCTGGACCTCGATCGTGGTCTGGGCCGTCAGCGAAGGACCCGGCTGAGGCGCACGCGCGGCGCCGCGACGCCATGTCAATTGCATGTCACCTCCCTGCCCCTCCAGATGCAGCTCCGTCTCGTCCTTGCCCGGTTTGGATGTCAACAGAAAGGCGCCTTGCGAAATGCTTGCCTCCAGCGGCGCACGCGGCACTGTCAGCGACAACTTGGCGGGGCCGCTGGGCATCGCGATCGCCAATCGCTGTCCAAGTCGGTCGGGCTTCACGGCGCAGGCGATGTCGAACCCCACGAGGTGCTCCGAATCCGGCTCCCCCGAGACCACACAGTAATACTGTTTCTCGCCGCCGACATACTCGAGCCGTGCCGAGCCGTCGCCTTCGTACGTGGGCTTGCCCGCCGCGGTGCGAAGAATCACGTCGCCAAGCTGAATCGGCACGCGCACGGTGCGGGAACTGTCCGTGATGCGGATCCGCAATTGCACCTTCAACTCCGCCACCGCCAGATCCAAATCCAACGGATCGTCAGCCTTCGCGCCGCTCACTCCCGTGACCGCGCCGGTCATCTCGACTCGCTCGAGGCTGTATGACGGAGGTGGCGGCGGCAGCTTCATGTTCGCCTGCCGCCGCATGCGGTCCCACTCCTCGAGCGGAACTCCGGGCAACACGACTTTGTCTTGCTCCAGATAGATGTCGCCCATCTTCAGTTCTTGAATGGGCGGTGGTGATTCGGCGCCGGGGTTGGCCGGGGGCGCCGGGGCTGGGGGAGCTTGCGCGGCGACCTCCGGGAACGCCCCGCCGGGGATTGACCAAACCAACACGGAACAGCTCATCGCCAGCAGGATGTAGCTGCCGAGTGATCGAAAGGGCGCGGTCGACGAGGCGGCGGAGCCACCCATGTGCCTGCGTTGTAACGCGTGGCCGGTTGTCGACGAGGAACCCATGCGGAAACCAATGGAGTGGAACATCGTGGCACCACGCGGACGCCGCCGATCGAAATCGCCGCGGTATGGTGTCAGATGGTGGCGACGCACTTGCCGATACGATGCCGATGGCACAAACCAACCGTCGGACTCGCTGCGGCAGGATGCTCACGAATTGGATGAGAGACGAGCAACCATGGAGTTCCTTCTCCAAGGCCATGTTTCATTCTACGAACGACGACCGGCAATTCAAAGATTCGGACCCACTGTTCAGGGGGCATGCCGGAAAACTTTTAAGGAATTAGCTGTCTTTCCGATTGTTTCTATTTTGACGTTGGGGGCGGGACGTGGGATCTGCCGCGTAATTCGTCCCTCACCCTGCGGGGCTCGCGCAGTACGAGCATGGTCACGTCCCGAGGATGTCGCTCAGCGTGGCGTGGAGCTGCGGGGTCGAGGCGGCGACGAACTTGGGGTCGAGCAGGTCGAATTTGTCACCCGTCAGATGGGTCACTCGACCACCGGCCTCCTCCACCAACAGAAAGCCGGCTGCGACGTCCCACGCTTTGACGCTCGTCGCCCAATAGCCGTCCAGTCGACCGGCCGCGAGGTAAGCCAGATTCAACGCGGCGGCGCCGATTCGGCGCACCGCTTGGCAGGACCGCAGCACTGTTAAAAAACGGGTCTCGACTTCCGATCCCGGCTGAACCCGAGTGGGAAAACTGGCAGCAATCAGCGATTGCTCCATTTCCCGGCACTGGCTCACCTGCAATCGCTGTCGACCATGCCGATCCCGCAACTCGGCTCCCGCGCCGCGCGAGGCACAGAAACACTCTTCCGACACCGGATCGTAAATCACTCCCACTTGGATCTGCCCACCGGCGACCAGCGCGATCGAGACGGCAAACGCGTTCAGCGAATGCACATAATTGGTGGTCCCATCGAGCGGGTCGACGACCCATAAGGTGTCGGCGGTCTGCAGCAGGCTCAGCTGCGGGTCTTCCTCCCCCAGGAACTCATGCGTGGGGCACTCTTTGCGAATGAATGACTCAATGGCATCCTGGCTGGCCAGATCCGCCTCCGAAACCAGATCGCGCGGGCCCTTCTCTTTGGGGGTGAATTTGCCACGCCACGACATCAACTCGGCCCCACCTCGTCGGGCGGCTTCACAGGCGATTTCAAGCAGTTCGGAGTACGTCATGGGGGCTGTCGCAAAGAACGATTCGGAAAACTCTGCCCATTATGCGGCGTGAACTGAAGGCGGGGCAGCGAACGCACCGAATTTTCCGGCGAATCGTTCGAGTCGTTGGCCGAAAACCGCTTCGCATCCGGCGAAAACGGGCCGCGAGAAGTTGTCGAGTATTTCCAAAGAAATGCTTGGATTGTGGCTTGGATGCTGTTAGAATCCGGGGAGAGGTAAGTGGTTTCATCTCATCATATCCATGTAAAACCGGCCTCTTCTCTGTTCCGGCCCCGCCGAATTGCTTGCAATACGGCGGGGTTTTTTTATTGCCGTACACTTCCACGCCGTGGCGGTGTTCGGTTCCGGCAGGAGTTTTCCCCAAGGTGTTTCGATGTGGCGTTTGGAAAGCGAACAAGGACGTTGGCAGACCACTCAGTTCCAGTTTCAGGTGGATTTGAGGCGTCCCGACCGAGGGTGGAGCGATGTTCGCGTCGATCAAAAGGCCTACACCGACCACTTGTTTGAGCTGCAGTTGCCCGGCGAGGCGAACGACCAGGCGCTGACGGACAGTTACGTGAGGCAGTCGGATCTGGTTGTGACCTATGCCCAGAGTTCCGATCGCACCGTGCTGCCTCAAATCGTGTGGCGCGTGATCCGAGATGGCCAACTGCGAGTTGGCGTCGAGTGCATTTTGTCGATGCAGACGAGCTTGCTTGCGAGCCATCCGGGCGTGTCCATTCGCTTTCGGCTTGCGGGAGAGCTGCTGAACGTGTCCGCTGCCGGCGCCGAACGGATCGCCAGTGGGCCGCATCGCTGGGACGAGCCGACCGTCCTCTTGCAACGCCCCGACAAGGGCGAACACAGCCTCGCATTGCTCATGCACCCCGCCGACTTCGTGCGACTGGACGTCTGCCCCACTGCGGACGAGGGTTGGCAGGCGGACTTCGCCGCCTTTCCCGAGTCGCTCGAGAAAGGCGTGATACGCCGCGCCCGCGTGCAAGCCGTTTACGTCTCGCGCCATGCGGACGTCGAACTAGCGCAGCTGTGTGCCAATGAGCTCAAGGAAGCCGCGCCACCGCTGACGACCTAACCTAGCCTAACGGCCAATTGATTCAATACATGGAACCCATGGCGTTCCAGATGGCGACGTCCACCATTTCCGACACGATGCGGACATGGCCATCGGCGAGCACGACCTGCACGACGCTCGGATGGCGGCTGCCGAATGACAGCTCCAGTTCGTCGACAAACACTTGCCCCACCTGATGTGGAAAGTGGTTGGGAGGCACGCCGGTTGTGCCGACGCACTCGGACGCCTCGTTGTCGGCGCGCACGGCGCCGATGTACCAGTGATCGATGAACTGATTGCGACCAGTCGCATCGATTCCGTGCCCGGTGAACTTGAACAAGGCCTCTCCGATCGCCACCGTATTGCTGAGGCCGTCGGTGATTTCCGCGAACCGCCGACCATGGCGTCGCCGAAAGATGCCGTCGACATCCTCATCCGTCACACAGGGGCAGTCGCCATACTCGCGGCGGATGACGCCCGAGGCGCAGCCCAAATAATTCGAAGGCACGCGGCGTGGGATCCCGTCCACGTCGAGTCGTTTCGGGGATGCGGCGCTGGGGCAGCGAAATACCGGGAGCCACGTTTGGCATGCTTGTTCGTTATGGCTGCCGTCGGCGCCCCAGGGCACGGTCATGTCGATGCCGCTGGCCAGTGCCGGCTGCTCGATGAAGGGCAACACCAAACCGGACCAAAGCAGTCGCCCCGGAGGCAGATCCGCTGGCGGCAGTTCCCGCAATGTGTCGTGATAGAGCTGCAGCGCGAGCCCGAGCTGCTTGAGGTTGTTTCCGCAACTCGTCCGCCGAGCCGCCTCCCGCGCGGCTTGCACGGCGGGCAACAACAGCGAGACCAGCACGCCGATGATCGCAATCACCACGAGCAACTCCACCAACGTAAAGCCGAGTCTGCGTCGCATGGTCTTCTCCCGTAGTCGTGAGAGTTGTCGTATCCGCCGCAGGTTGCAGGCTGGCAGCCTGCACTACGACCAGCCACAAGGGCGCCTAGCCGGAAATCTAACTCGTTGCGAGAACGACTCGGACGTCGCAGACATTGGTGTGCGTGGGTCCGGTCTGCAGCAGGCCACCACAGCGAGCGAAGAACGGATAGGTGTCGTTGCGCTGCAAGGCATCGTGCAGGTTGGCGGCATAGGGCGCCAACGCCTCGCCGACCCAGGCGCCGGCGGCGTCCGTCGGGCCGTCCTCGCCGTCGGTGCCTCCCGACAGCAAGGCCATGTCTTGCACGGCAACTTCGCGCTGCAGCCAATATTCCAATGCTGCTGCGGCCAGCTGCTGATTGCGGCCGCCTCGGCCACGCACCTCGAGCGGCGCGAGTCGTACGGTGGGCTCTCCACCGGTGATCAGGCAGTCGTGCTCCGTCTCGCCTTGCCTCATTTGAATCGCCCGCTCGGCCAAGCGTCGCCCCACCTGCTCGGCGTCGCCTTCGAGCGTCTCGGCGGGCTCTGCGCAGACGCGATAACCGAGCCGCTCGGCCTCAACCGCCGCGGCTTCCACAGCCACGCGGTTGTTGCCGATCACCCACTCCAGTGACTCGCAGGTTGGCGTCGAATGGCCACCACGCTGAGCGGCCTCTTCGAGACGTCGCCAAACATTGTCGGAGGCGCCGCTGCGACGGGCGTCGAACTGTGCGAGGATTCGCAGCGCGTCGGCGGGGGTCGAGGTGTCAGGCACGGTTGGCCCGGAGGCAATCACATCCAGCGGGTCGCCAATCACGTCGGAGATGATGAGCGTGACCAGCCATTGTGCTCGGCAGGCCCGAGCCAAACCGCCTCCCTTGAATTGGCTGAGTTGTTTGCGGACCGTGTTCAGCTGCGCAATGTTGGCGCCGGCGCCGCTCAAGTATCGCGTCAACAGCTGTTTGTCCTGCAAGGTCACGCCGTCGATCGGCAATGGCATCAGCGCCGAGCCGCCTCCGGACAACAAGCAGAGGCACAGATCGCCCGGCCCCAGAGACGACGCCCACTCCATCATTTGCCTCGTGCCCGCTACCCCGGCGTCCGTGGGCTCATTGACGCCCGCCGGCCGAGCGCCGTGGAGCTGGATTCGCGATAGCGGCGCATCGATGCAGTCTTCCGGCACGTTAAGGGCGCCACGCGTGCGCTGCAGCCAGTCGTCGGGCAGGCTCGACTCGAGCCCCGCCGCCATGCCGGCTCCGGCCTTGCCGCCGCCAACCACGACCAGCTCGCCCGTGACGGGGAATGATTGGCCGGCAATGCGCAACAAGTGGCCGTCCACGGCGATTTGTCGCTGGACCAGATGTTGACTATCGACCGCCGCCACGCCGGCTTGCCAGATGGTCCGCGCATCGTCTCGGAGTTGGCTCGCGGTGCGCGTCATGGCGAATCGTCACTCGTCCTGAAGTCCGCGACATGCCCTAGCTCACACGGCTTGGTGCTCGTGCTCGCGGATCCGATTGTGCTCGTCGACCAGCACGACGCGCGGCCGATGGGAGGCGACTTCGACGGGCGCCAGTGATGCGTAGCTGGCGATGATGACCAGATCGCCCACATGGACCAAATGGGCCGCGGCGCCATTGAGGCAAATCGTGCCGCTGCTATGTTCGCCGCGAATCACGTACGTGGTGAGCCGGCTGCCGTTGGTGACGTTGTAGATCTGCACTTGCTCGAATTCGACCAAGTCCGCGGCGAGCATCAGATCCTCGGCGATTGTGATGCTCCCCTCGTATTCGAGGTTGGCGTCAGTGACTGTGGCGCGATGGATTTTCGACTTGAGCAACGTGCGATGCATGAGGTCTCCGCGGTGAATAACCGAGCGTTGAGGCTCTTGTGCCTGCCACCTCATTATTGCGAACTTGTTCGAGAGGGGAAGGGAGGAGCGGCCGGGGGCCGGATATGCTGGCGCGGGCCGGATATGCGGCTGGCGGGGGCCGCGGCGAGCCTGCCGGTGATGTCGCCCCGAAATTCGTCGAAACCGGCCGGCGGGAGGAATTCGGGACTTTTTTGGCGGACATTCACCCGTTACGGTATGGCTTCCGCCGTCGTCGGCAATCCGCTGCCGACGACGACCGCCACCTCCCGATGCGATGACCATGTCCAATCCCGACTCCACTCAATTTCAACCTCAGGCCCCGCCCACCACCATCGACGGGATTGTCCGTCGCCTTGGCCCCGGCCTGATTGTCGCCGGATCCATCGTAGGCTCGGGCGAGTTGATCGCGACCACGAAAACGGGCGCCGAGGCCGGCTTTTATCTGCTGTGGCTGATCCTGATCGGCTGCGTGATCAAGGTTTATGCCCAGGTGGAATTCGGCCGCTACTCGATCGTCAACGGCCGCACGACCATGGATGGCTTGGCGGAAGTGCCCGGCCCGGGCATCAAGGGCCGCGGCAACTGGCTGGTGTGGTTCTGGTTTCTGATGTTTGTGGCCAGCCTCGGACAGCTCGGCGGCATCGTGGGCGGCGTTGGCCAGGCGTTGGCGATCAGCGCGCCACTGACTCGACATGGCCGCGAGTTCAACGACCACGTCGATCTCTGGACGCAGCAACGCGTGAAGCGCGCCGAGCTCGAACGAGCCGAGCAGGCGGGCGCGGGCTCGGAGTTTAGCAGCCAAGTGGCTCGGGATCTGGCCGACATCAACGTGGCCTTCGAACGCAGCCGCCGCGAGCTGATCGACAAGCACGGCCAGGACGCATTCGACGACAACGGCCGCCCCCCGGCGTCGCCCGACGAGTACATCTGGGCCGCCATTGTGACGATTGTCACCTGTTTTATTCTGGTCAACGGGCGGTACGGACTGATTCAATCGTTCTCAACCACCATGGTCGCTCTGTTCACGATGGTCACGGTCGTGAACTTGCTCGCCCTGCAGGCCAATCCGATCTGGCAAGTCAGCGTCAACGACATTGTCAACGGCATGAGCTTCCGGCTGCCGCCTGTCGCCGAGGGCGGGGGATCGCCGCTGAACACCGCGCTGAAAACCTTCGGCATCATCGGCGTCGGCGCCAGCGAGCTGGTGACGTACCCCTACTGGTGCCTCGAAAAGGGCTACGCACGTTTCACGGGCCCGCGCGATGTCTCGCCCGATTGGGCCAAACGCGCCGCCGGGTGGATGCGCGTGATGAAATGGGACGCGTGGTGCTCGATGGTGGTCTACACGTTCGCCACGATCGCCTTTTACCTGCTGGGCGCGGCGATCCTCGGACGCACCGGCCTGAATCCCGAAAAGAGTGACATGATTCGGACATTGGCCGTGATGTACGAGCCCGTGTTCGGGACCTGGGCGTCCATCCTATTTTTGTTTGGCGCCTTCGCCGTGCTCTACTCTACTTTCTTTGTCGCCAACGCCAGCCATGCGCGGGTGTTTTCCGACGTGCTGCGAGTGCTGGGCATGGCGGACGACAAGCACGAGACCTACCGGAAGCGAGTGCGGATCTTCAGCGGCCTGTTTCCGGTGATTTGCCTGCTGATGTACATGTTTTTCAAGAGTCCCGCGCAGCTGGTGCTGTTCAGCGGCTTTATGCAGGCGTTGATGTTGCCGATGCTCGCCGGCGCCGCGCTGTACTTTCGCTACTATCGCAACGACGACCGGATCCCGATCAGCAAGGCCTGGGATCTGATGCTCTGGTTGTCGGCCATCGGCATGCTGATCACCGGCGTCTTCCTGGTGAAGGAAGCCTTTCAGTAGCGGGCCGCAGGCCGCCGTGCGGCGAAGCGGCCCTCCGTGGACGGTCGTGGCTGTGGTGACAGGGGACTGGCAGACGTTTGAACCGGCGGTCAATCGATCAGATGCAGTGCCTGCAGCCGCGCCGTCTCCGCCGCCCGCCAGCGAGTCGCCACGCGGCCGGCGCAGTAGGCGACCGTGACGTTGAGCGAGAGCATGATGAAGCACCAGCCCGCGGCCTTGCCCCCGCGCAAATAGTCGTGCAACTCCAGCAGACGGATCACGCCGCTGTTGGCCGACCCCAGCAAAGTGGCGGCGAGCAGGACGGAGTCCAGCGTCGCCACGACCAACATCGTGATCGCCACAACCCAGGCCGTGCTCCAGTCGGGCAACTGCGCCAGATACAACGCGTAGGCGAGATGCAGGCCGCCGGTCAGCAGCAATACCGCCACCCACCTTGGCATCGCCAATGCAGCGAGGGACGCGGGTGTCGAGTGCTCGAACAGATAGAGAATGCCGGGCAGCGTGGAAAAGACGCCGACCACCCCGATGGCAATCGCCAAGTGAAGGGCCGAACGCCGCCCTTCGTCGCTCGGCTCCATGCCCGGCAATTCGTTTGGCAGCGGTGGCGCCAACGATTCAGGAGCAGTGGAGTCGCCTAGCTGCGCCGGAGCCGGCTCGGCCCCGGCGACGGGTGCCGGCTCCGCATGGGGAACAACCGCATCGAGGTCGCTTGTCTGCGCCGAGCCTTCGACCGATGGGCCGCCGATCGCCACTTGCTGGCGGCAACGCGGACAGCGCACGGCCGAGCCCGCTCGTCTCGAGTCGACAACCAAGGTGGCGCCGCAGGCGCAGTTGACTTTCACGGTCGCAAGCTCAAAACCGTTTGCCGAAGCGTCAGCGAGGAATCGAATCGCGAAGCCCTTTGGCGACCGGCAAGGAAACCCGAAGCGTAAGCGAGGGATCGAATCGCCGAACACCTTTGGCAAC
>JAGQPF010000507.1 GCA_020426845.1 Planctomycetales bacterium | reverse complement strand
GCTCGCGCTCGGGGCTAACTTCTGTCGCCACTGTCGGGGCTTGTTGCGCGTGGGTGCGACGCCGGTCCCCGAGCACGCGCTCGGGGCTAACTTATGTCGCCCCTGTCGGGGCTTGTTGCGCGTGGGCGAGACGCCGGTCCCCGAGCTCGCGCTCGGGGCTAACTTCTGTCGCCCCTGCCGGGGCTTGTTGCGCGTGGGCGAGACGCCCGTCCCCGAGCTCGCGCTCGCGACTAACTTCTGTCGCCCCTGCCGGGGCTTGTTGCTCGTGGGCGAGACGCCGGTCCCCGAGCTCGCGCTTGGGGCGGCTAACTTCTGTCGCCCCGGTCGGCGCTCGCCCCATAGTTTCAACATGGACGGGGCACTAGCAAAAGTCCTCTTGAGCCGCCTGCTCCATTCGCAACTGGTTGACCGAGGCAAGCAGCTGGGTGGCGCGGTGAATCGCATCACCCGGGCTGGGCGCGTCAACGCCCGCCGTGAACGTCCCGCCGCAATGCTCGCAACTCAAGCGACGCCCCATGTAGTCAAGCAGAATGTGAAGGCGTCGGCCACACGTCGGGCACTGCTGAACAAAATGGACTCCTGACATCGGCATCTCCTGCTACCTAGCCCGAAGGGAAAGACAAGGCCCGTTAATGTAGCCAAGAGGGCGTTGAATTGACAACAAGAATCTCGGACGCCGCTTGCGATGAACGCGCCAACCCTTTTGCAATTCGCACCTTAGGGCACGAATCCAAGTTGGCAAATTGGCTCTACCGGGGGTTGGCCTGTCGTCAGAATCCGATTGATCGCGATTTTCCCGCAGTTGCTTCGGGCTCGTGCCCGATGATAGAAACTGGCATCGCTCGGCCGGGCTCGCGCAGGAAACCTCGGTATTTGCGATGTTTTCAGCTTCCAGCAGCGGCGACCGCTCTCCGTGCGTAGCTGCTCGCGGCGTCGCGCAAAACTGGATGACGCGGTCGCCCGGTAGCTCACCAGGGCCATTTTCTAGCCAAAATCATTTCACCATTCGTCCCTCACCATGCGCCAAGCACTACAACTCGCAGCACTCACCCCTCAGTTCCGCGGCAACTGGCTGGTTGTCGGTGCTGCGTTCTGTTGCCTGGCCATCTCGGCGACCCGACCGGCACGCGGCGACGCTCCGAAGCCGCTGATGGACGGCCCCACGATGAGGCGGATCACAGAGCAATACTTGCGTTCCAAACCGCCCCGAAAATTCCCCGACCTGGTCGTCTACGAGGACTTGGAGCCGCTGCTCGACGAAGTGGAGCGTCGCGGTTGGGAGATGCCGTATCGCGAGCAGCTCAAAGCACAAATGCTCGGACAGGGCGAGTTCCTCGCCAAGTTTGCCGAAACGGAATCGGGCGCCAATTGGCTCAAGAAGGTCTCGGGGCAATCCTTGATCTACGACCGCGTCGATCGCATCAGCCATGTCGCTCACGGCCAGGAAATGCTGCAGCGCGTCGCCAAGCTGCCAAACGGCGAGAAATATGGGCAAGCGACAGCGCGAAACTTCACGCCCTCGCTCGCCGACCTCCTGCCGCTGAAAGGCGGCAAGAAGCAGAAGATCAAGGACTACGACAAGCCGACTGGCAAGGCATACACGATGTCGAAGGTGCTGGAACTGGTCGCCAAGACCCATGAGTCTGCCGAGGACACGCGCAAGCAGCTCGAGGGGAATCCTACGACTCGCTGAACTTAATTGTCGTAGTGCAGGCTGCCAGCCTGCAACCTGCGCTCAAGACCACCACATTCACAGGCTGGCAGCCTGTGCCACGTACCACCACATTCACAGGCTGGCAGCGCTGGCAGCCTGTGCCACGCAAGCACGACTACTCGTCACCTGCTCGTAGCGACGGCGTCAGCGTCGGCTCATAAGGCAGCACTTCATCGGCGTTGAAGTAGAGCTCAATTTCGCGCGCGGCGGCTTCGGGGCCGTCGGAAGCGTGCACGAGATTCATCTGCCGGCTGCTGCTGAAATCGCCGCGAATGGTGCCCGCCGCGGCCTTCAGTCCGCTTGTGGCGCCCAGCATGTCGCGAACGACGCGGATCACCTCCAGCCCTTCAAGCACCAACGCGAAGATCGGCGACGAAGTGATGAACGACTCGAGCCCGGGATAGAACGGCTTCTCGACATGCTCGGCATAGTGCTGCTTGGCGAGGTCCGGGGTGACTTGCAACATCTTCATCGCGATGATGTTCAAGCCTTTGCGCTCGAACCGCGAGATTACCTCGCCGACCAATCGACGCTGCACACAATCGGGCTTCAACAATACCAACGTTCGTTCCATGGACATCGTGTTCCTCAAGGTGTTGGGGAGCGGTCAAACATCGCCCCGGCAATTTCCAAAGTCGCCATGCTGTCGTCTTAGCTGCCGCGGCCTGCGGGAAAGCCGACTCGCAATTAGTACTCGTGATGTTCTTCGTCGTCATCCGCGGACGCGATGGCCGCAAATTGATTTTCGACCACCTGCCGAATGCGGCGTTCGGCGACTTCGGCCTGAAACTTGGCAATCGCCTCGGTGATCGGCATCGCGCCCAGGTCGCCGTCGATGCGATCGCGCACCGCCACTTGGCGAGTCTCGGCCTCCTTCGGCCCCACGACCAGCATGTAGGGAATCAAATCCAGCTGAGCGTCGCGGATCTTGGCCTGAACCTTGGAGCTGCGGACGTCGGTGGTGACGCGGAAGCCCGCGTCGGCAACTTGTCGAGTCACTTCGACGGCGTAGTCATTCGACTTTTCGCTGAGCGGCAGCACGCGAATCTGCTCGGGCGCCAGCCAAAGCGGGAAGGCGCCAGCGAAGTGCTCGATGAGCATGCCGACAAACCGCTCCATCGAGCCGAACGGGGCGCGGTGGATCATCACCGGCCGATGCGCCGTGTTGTCCGCTCCGGTGTACTCCAACTTGAACCGCTCGGGCAGGTTGTAGTCCAGTTGCACCGTGCCGAGCTGCCATTGGCGCCCCAGGCAGTCGCTGACCATGAAGTCGGCCTTGGGCCCGTAGAACGCCGCTTCGCCCTCGCGTTCGCGGAACTTCAGACCCGACTCTTCCAACACGCGTCGCAACGACTCCTCGGCTCGATTCCAATTCTCCGCGGAGCCGACATACTTGTCGCTCTTGGGATCTCGCAGCGACAGCTGGACCTGATAGTCCGCCAAGCCAACGCTCTCCAGGACGAATTGAGTCAACTGCAGCGTATTGCGGAACTCGTGCTCCACCTGCTCCTGAGTGCAGAAGATGTGCGCGTCATCCTGCGTCAAGCCGCGCACGCGCAGCATGCCGTTAAGCTCGCCGGTCTGCTCGTGGCGATAGACGGTGCCGAACTCCATCAGCCGCAGCGGCAGGTCGCGATAGGAGCGCGGCTGAGCGGCGAACATCTTGGCGTGGTGCGGGCAATTCATCGGCTTGACGAGATAACGCTCCTGGGCCGATTGCCAGCGGAGCAGCGTGGCCAAGCGGTCCGCGGGCGAGGCGTTCTCGTCGTAGTCGGGCAAGGTGCAGCCGAGCACCTCCGCCGCCTGCCGCAGCTTGCGCTCGTCATCGCCCGACAGCGATTGCTCGGGATCCTTCAGTCGCGTGATCCAAGCGTCGACCAATTGGCCGGCCGTCGCGCCAAACACCGGTTGAAATTGCGATTCCCGGTAGTACGGGAAGTGGCCGCTGGTTTCATACAGCTCGGCGCGTCCAAGATGCGGACTATAAACGGGCTCGTAACCGCGACGGAGCAGCTCGCGGCGCAGAAAGTCCTCCAGGGTCACGCGCACCCGAGCGCCCTTGGGCAGCCACAGGCAAAGGCCGGGGCCGACCTCGGAGTTGATCGCGAACAAGCCGTGCTTCTTGCCGAGCACGCGGTGGTTGCGTTTCTGAGCCTCTTCCAGCAGGTTCAAATACTGCTTCATGTCCTGCTTGGAGAACCATGCGGTGCCATACAGCCGCTGCAGTTGGCGGTTGCTGGCGTCGTTCTTCCAATACGACCCCGCCACGCTCAGCAGCTTGAACGCCTTGACCTTCCCCGCGTTGGGAATATGGGGCCCTCGGCAGAGATCGATGAACTCGCCCTGCCGGTAAAACCCGAGTTCATCGTGTTCGGCCAGCCCGGTGCCGATGTGCTCGACCTTCAGCGCCTGGCCGAGGTCGCCGCACAGCTTCAACGCCTCGACGCGACCCAGCGAAAACTGCTCGAACGGTTCCCCTTCGGCGATAATCGCCTTCATCTCTTTTTCGATGGCGGGAAAGTCGTCCTCGGTGATCTGGTGATCCAGGTCGAAGTCGTAATAGAACCCCTGATAGGGCCGTTTGATAGTCGGTCCGAACGCGAGCGAGACGCCATCGAACAGCCGCATCACCGCTCGGGCCATAATGTGCGCGCACGAGTGGCGAAGGACGCCCAGCGCATCGTCGTCGCTGGTGCGAATCAGCCGCAGCGGAATTGGCCGCTCGTCGGTCGTCTGCTCCAGTGGCTTGGTGGCGTCGAAGATGGCGCCATGGACAGAGACGGCAATCACGTCCCGAGCCAGGGCAGGACTGATCTTTTCGGCCACATCAAGGGCCGTGGCGTGGTCAGGATGGTCGACGACAGCCCCGTCGGGCAACTGGATCTGAAGCATGGATTCACGACCTCGGGTTGTGATGTGCCGCCGAAACGGAGGGCGACATCAGGACGATAACAGGTTGGCCCCATGTGTTGAAGAGGACCATCGGCAGGTGTGCTGCACGGAGGGATGCCGCGAGTCGCCTCCTGGTTCGGGCTTTACTTGGATGGCTGTGCTGGAGGCCCGACCGATCCCTCGGGCCTCACAAGGGTCGCCTGCGATGGAGGCGTCGTTCCCTCGGGCCTCACAAGGGTCGCCTGCGATGGAGGCCCGACCGGTCGTTCAATGTGGCCGATTCCCCTATCATGGGTCTGAGCAACTTCGTGGCAGCTTTTGGGCTGAATCATATTCCCTTTTGTCTCGACGGATTGTCGTGCATTCATGAGTGAAATCCCGCCCCGCGGCGCCTATCCGGGAACTCGCCCCCGCCGCAACCGCCGACACGCATGGAGCCGCGAGCTGGTGCGTGAGCACGAGCTACGCCCCTCCGACCTGATCTGGCCGCTCTTCGTCCAAGAAGGGTCCGGCACACGGACCGAGATCCTTTCGATGCCGGGCGTCCAGCGGCTAACGATCGACTTGGCGGTCGAAGCGGCCGAGCAAGCCGTGGAAGCCAAGATACCCGCGATCGCGATTTTTCCCGCGACCGACCCGAGCTTGAAGACCGACGACGCACGCGAGGCCGTCAATCCCGAGAACCTGGTGTGCCGCTGCGTACGGGCCGTCAAGTCGGCGGTCGGCGACCGCCTCGGCGTGATCTGCGACGTTGCGCTCGACCCCTATTCGTCACATGGACAAGATGGCCTCGTCCGCAACGGCTACGTGGTCAACGACGAGACCGTCGAAGTGCTTTGCCGGCAATCCATCGTGCAGGCCGAGGCAGGCTGTGACATCATCGCTCCCTCGGACATGATGGACGGCCGCGTCGGCAAAATTCGCTCGGCGTTGGACGGCGCCCGCTACTCCCACGTTCAGATTCTCTCTTACGCCGCCAAGTATGCGTCGGCGTTCTATGGTCCGTTCCGCGACGCGGTCGGCTCGGCCGGCAATCTCGGTGGTGGCGACAAACGCACGTACCAGATGGACCCGGCCAACACGGACGAGGCGCTGCTCGAAGTGCAGCTCGATTTGTCCGAGGGAGCGGACATGGTGATGGTCAAGCCCGGGATGCCCTATTTGGACATCGTCCGCCGCGTGGCCGAGACCTTCGGCGCACCGACCTACGTCTACCAAGTCAGCGGCGAGTACGCGATGCTTACGGCGGCAGCCCAGCAGGGCTGGCTCCGCCGCGAGGCAGTGATGCTCGAAAGCTTGCTCGCCTTCAAGCGCGCCGGCGCCAGCGGCATCCTCACCTACTTTGCGCTGGAAGCCGCCCGGCTGTTGTAATGGAACCAGCGGGCCGCTCAGGCGGCTCGGCCGACAACGATTCGGCAAGTTGGGCAAAAAGGCGGGCGGAGTAATCGCTTCTTCCCCGGCACGATTCCTCACGGAGTCACGGAGTCACGTCGGACATTGGATCTGGGCTTCTTCGGGATTCGACGGGACTTCTTTGGAATTCAAGGCGACTTGTCAGTCTATCCCCGTGTCTTTGTGCCTCCGTGAGAGATCCCTGAAGCGTGTAGCCGCTTGCCGTCGATCCCGGCACTCGCACCGCCCGGCAAATTGATCCTGCCCGGCAATTCCAAATCCCAAGCGTCGCCTCGGACGCCTTGCCAGACCGTCGAGAGCTGCTAAAATCACCGAACCTTCGGAGGGGATCCCTTCTCCTTCTTAACAACCCAACGCCCCCCTAGCTCAATCGGCAGAGCATCTGACTCTTAATCAGAGGGTTGATGGTTCGAGTCCATCGGGGGGCACTCCCAAAATCTCGCTCTTTTGCGGGATTTTGTCGTTTCTTGAGGGCAAACGTCGCGCCGCCCGCCGACGCAATGCGTTCAAGCATTGACCGCGTGTGTCCTGAAGGTACCGGTTCTGCATCGAAAAGGGACTGCTGCGCGCCGACCAAATTGCCCGCAACACGTTCTCGCGACTGATCCGCGAGTACGACCTGCTGAAGGCCGACGACAACGAAAGCAACAAGCGGCGGCTCGCCTT
>JAGQPF010000506.1 GCA_020426845.1 Planctomycetales bacterium | reverse complement strand
GCAACCAGGCGGCTCGCGGCGAAACTTCCGTTCATGCGGATGACAGCCGAGTGCAGGTCTGGGTCGTGCCGACCAACGAAGAGCTGATCGTCGCCCGTCAATCGCGCGAGCTGCTGGAGTCAAGCTCGAGCTCCAGCTAACAGCGCCGCGGCAATCCCATTTTCGACATTTCGATCGTGTAAGTCCTCATCACCGTAACAGCCTTTTCAACGGCCTCCATCGCCCCCTTCACCAGCCCGGAAACGCCACATGTTCGTTGCCAAAGTCACCGGCTCTCTCGTCTCGACCCAAAAGGTCGACGCGATGGTGGGGTACAAGCTGCTGGTCGTGGAGCCGTACCGCGTGGAGTCGAAGCAACGCAAGAGCCTCTCCACCACCGGTCGCACCTTTATTGCCGTCGACATGCTCGGCGCAGGCGTGGGCGACTTTGTGTTGATCACCCAGGGCTCCAGCGCCCGCATGACCCCCGAGACGAAGACGCTGCCGATCGACACGGTCGTGGTCGGGATCGTCGACCGAGTGAACCTCGACACCGGCTGCGTTTACTCACGCGAGGCCGACTAAGGAAAACGGGAAAAACAATTTTCCTCGATCCTCAGGAAGCCAGGAAGCCAGGAACCAAACAAGGAAGAACATTTCCTCGCTTCTGCCACACCAATCCATCCCCGGAGCCACAACATCGCCATGCAACTCAACGAAGAACTCATTCGCAATGTCGTCGCGCAGGTGCTGGCCGAAGTCGGCGGCCCGCCGCCGATCCCGGTTCGAGGCCATGAGGGCCGGCACGGCGTGTTTGAGGACGCCAACGAGGCCGTGGCCGCGGCCCGCGCCGCTTTCGAGCAGCTGTCGGAGCGCGGCATGGAAGACCGTCGCCGCATCATCGAGCACATCCGTCGCATTTCGATCGAACAATCGGTCGAGCTCGGCACGATGGAGATGAATGAGACGAAGATCGGCCGGCTGGAGCACAAGATTCTGAAGCTGCAAACGCTTGGCGCCAAAGCGCCTGGCGTCGAGTTCATGCGCAGCGAGGTGTATAGCGGCGACCGCGGACTGGCCGTGATCGAGCACGCGCCGTTTGGCGTGATCGGCGCAATCACGCCCGTGACGCACTCGCTGCCCACGATCACCGGCAACGCCGTCAGCATGATCGCCGCCGGCAACACGTTGGTGGTCAACCCGCACCCCAGCGGCAGGCGCGTCGCCGCCGAAGGCGTCCGTCGCTTCAACGAGGCGATTCACGCGGATGTCGGCATCGACAACCTGATCTGTGTGATCGCCGAGCCATCGCTGGAGTCCGCGAACACGATCTTCAGCCATCGCGAGGTCGCCTTGATCTGTGTGACCGGCGGCCCCGCCGTCGCCCGCGCCGCGCTGAACAGCGGCAAGCGAGCGATCGTTGCCGGACCCGGCAACCCGCCGGTCGTGGTCGACGAGACTGCCGACCTGGCTCGCGCTGCGAAGGCGATCATTGAGGGCGCCAGCTTCGACAACAACTTGCTGTGCATCGGCGAAAAAGAGGTGTTTGTCGTCGAGTCCGTCGCCGACGAACTGATGCGGCAATTGGAGCTCGCAGGCGCCGCTCGTTTGAACGCGGGCGAAGTCGCCGAGCTGACTCGCAACGCGATCATCCAAGTGGGCGACGACCATCACGACGCGCCGTCCAAGGACTTCCTCGGCCAAGACGCAGCCGTGCTGGCTCGCGGCGCCGGCCGCACCGTCCCCGGCAACACACCCTTGGTGTTCGGCGAAACCGACGAGTTCAACCCGTTTGTCTCGGTGGAGCAGATGATGCCGTTCCTGCCGATCGTCCGAGTTGGCTGCATCAACGCCGCCATCGCCAAAGCAAAGCACTATGAGCACGGCTTCCGGCACACGGCCATCATCCACTCGCACGATGTGCGGAACATGACCAAGATGGGCCGCGCGTTGGACACCACGCTGTTCATCAAAAACGGGCCGAGCATGGCTGGCCTGGGACTTGGTGGCGAAGGCTACCTGTCGTTCTCCATCGCGGGCCCGACGGGCGAGGGCGTCACCACGCCGCTGACCTTCACTCGCGAACGTCGTTGCTCGATGATCGACGACCTCTGGATCCTCGGCAAAGACCGCACCTAAGAAGTCGTCGGTAAGGAACGAGGGGAGACTTTCATGTTGATTGGACAAGTCCTTGGCTCCGCCACTTCAACCGTCAAGCATGCCAGCATGCAAGGCCAACGGTTAGTGGTCGTGCAACCGATTGGCGCCGACGGCGTCTCGCCGGACGGCGACCCGGTGCTGGCGATTGACCAACTCGGCGCCTCGGCT
>JAGQPF010000505.1 GCA_020426845.1 Planctomycetales bacterium | reverse complement strand
TGGCCATCTCGACATAGAAGCTGCAAAAGTCGTCCCAGGCGAAGCTGTACAGCGTGCGCGACGCATCCGAGTATCGGTAATGCTCGAGGCAATCGGTGACCTGCTGGGTGACCGTGTTCAGCCGGCTCAGCAGCCAACGGTCCTCGAGCGGCAGCGATGCGGGCGATATCGGCCGTGGCTGGTCCGTGCGCAAATTCATGCAGGCGAATCTCGCCGCGTTCCACAGCTTGTTGCCAAAATTCCTCGCCTGTTCGAAACGCGCGCTGACGACCGGCCCGCGAGGAAGCGCACGATGCTCCTCGGTGTTGGCCCACTGCGTCGAGAACGACTGTTTACAATCCGGGCACTCGATGGCCGGCAAGATGCGGTTCTTCTTAGTCTGCGCGATCAGCTTGTTGCAGTCAGTGTTTGGGCACTCGTATTCGACCGGCATTCGCACATCCTGCGTGTCGGTCGTCAAATGAGCCATGGCGAACCGCAACGCGTCGGCGCCGAATTTGTCGATCACGTCGAGAGGGTCGATGCCGTTGCCCTTGGTCTTGGACATTGTGTCCCCGAAGCCGTCCATGATCTTGGGATGGATGAACACCTCGCGGAACGGCACTTCGCCGATGTTGTTCAGCCCCATCAGCACCATCCGCGCAACCCAGAGCGTGATGATGTCGCGGCTGGTGATCAGCGTGGAGGTTGGATAATAACGCTTGAGCTCCTTCGTCTGCTCGGGCCAGCCGAGCGTCGAGTGGGGCCACAGCGCCGAACTGAACCAGGTGTCCAGCACATCGGGGCTCTGCTTAAAGCCGGCTTGCTCGAGCGCGTCTTGCCCGGATGGTTCGTCGCCGCGCAGACAAACATGGACGAATGCCGCCGGCAACTTGACCTTCGATTCGTGCGCGGTCTCCGGGTGCTCGATCTGAATGGAAAACGCTTCCGGCTGAGCATCCGACAGTTGCTTGGCCACCGACAGCGCTTGTTGTTGCTCGGCTTCGTCCCAGCACGTGCGGGACCAGACCGGGATGCGATGCCCCCACCACAACTGGCGGCTGACGGGCCAGTCGCGTTTCTCGCCGAGCCAGTCGAGGTAACTCTTGCGATAGCGCTCCGGAAAAATCTGGACCCGGTCATCCTCCACGGCGTCGATGGCGGACTGCGCGAGCTCGGCCATGCGGACGAACCATTGGTCGGCCAGCATCGGCTCGATCGGCGTCTTGCTGCGATCGGAGTGCGGCATCTCGATCTTCTTGGCCTCGACGTCGCCGAGCAGCCCCAACTCTTCGAGGTCCGCGACCACCTGTTGTCGAGCTTGCTTGATGGTCAGCCCATGGTACTTGCCGGCGTCTTCGTTCAACTTGCCGTCGTAGCTGAAGACAGAGATCATCGGCAATTCGCAGCGGCGGCCAACTTCGTAGTCGTTGGGGTCGTGAGCCGGCGTGATCTTGACGCAGCCGCTGCCCATTTCGGGCTTGGCCCAGACGTCGGCGACCAGCGGAATCGGGCGATCCATCAGGGGCAGCATCACCTGTCGCCCGTCGTTGGCCATGTCACGCAACTGCTCGAGCGAGGCCAACATCGACTCGCGCCGCTCGAGGATGTTGTCCAGATTGCGCTGCTCGGCTTCGCGCTCCTTGTCCGACGCGCGCTTCACCTTCTCTCGCGCTTCATGCTCTGCCTTGCTGAGCGCCGCTGCGGGGTCGGGATGAACAGCCACGGCGGTGTCGCCGAGCATCGTCTCGGGGCGTGTGGTGGCGACGACGACGTAGGCGGGCTCGCCCGGCTTGGGATCGATGACGGGATAGCGGATATGCCAGAAGTTGCCGTCGACCGACAGTGACTCCACCTCGTCATCGCTGACGGCCGTCTGCAGGAATGTGTCCCAGTTGACGAGTCGCTTGCCGCGAAAGATCTTGTCCTGACGGAACAGGTCGAAGAATGTCTCTCGCACGGCGCGGGCGCAGACCTCGTCCAAGGTGAAACGAACTCGCTCCCAGTCGCAGCTGCAGCCCATCTGCTTGAGTTGCCCGAGGATGCGAGCCTCGTATTGCTTCTTCCAATCCCAGATCCGCTCGATCAACTGGTCGCGACCGAGGTCGTGACGCGTCAGGTTCTCCTCCTCGCGCAGCCGCCGCTCGACGACAGCCTGAGTCGCGATGCCGGCGTGATCCGTGCCGGGCATCCACAACGTGTTGTAACCCTGCATGCGCCGCATGCGAATCTGAATGTCCTGCAGCGTGTTGTTGAGCGCGTGCCCGAGATGCAGCGCACCAGTGACATTCGGCGGCGGAATGACGATCGAGAACGGCTCGCCGGGGGCGTCCGCGTCCGCGTGAAAGCTGCCGGCCTCCTCCCACATGGCGTACAGTCGCGGCTCCGCCTCGGCAAAGTCGAAGCGGTTGGGGAATTCGTTGGAGTCGGTGTTGTCGAGATCGTTCGCCATGTCGGTGCAGTGGGTTGAGGCTGGATGGCAAGGGCGATCGAGCCGGGAAAGGTGTGTTGGTACGCGGCGGATGGTGTCTTGCTGGACGGTGGATGGAAAGCAGGAAAGCAGTTCATCCCTCGCTGACGCTTCGGGTTTCCTTCCTGTGTCCCATTCGTCCCTCGCTGACGCTGCAGGTTTCCTGCGGACGGCGTCGAAGGGTTTGCCTGGGGATTCGAATTGCCGCAGCGACGCGTCGACGATGGCCGGCCGGCGTTGCAGATTCGACGATCGGGGCGCTCACTATACGCGGGCGACGGCAGCGTCGATGTCGGACGCTTCGTTGGCTAGGTCATCCTTGTAGAGCTTGTATTCAATCGCGTCGTAGAGGGCAAGCCAGCTGGCCTCGATGATGTTCTCGCTGACGCCGACCGTTCCCCAGGTGTCCTCGTGGTCGGAACTCTCCACAATGACTCTGATACGAGCGGCGGTGCCGGCCTCGGAGTTGACGACGCGGACCTTGTAGTCCACCAGCCGCATCTCCTCGAGCTTGGGGAAGTAGGATTGCAGCGCTTTCCGCATGGCGGCGTCGAGCGCATTGACGGGGCCGTCGCCCTCACCCACCTCGTGTCTGACGTCGTCGCCGACCGTCAGCTTGACGGTGGCCTCGGTGACGACTTCTTTGTGTCGCTCGGCGCCGACTTCGACGTGATACTTGATCCGCTCGAAGTGCGGCCGAAACGTGCCGGCACAGCGTTTGACCAGGATGTCGAACGACGCGGTCGCCGCTTCGAACTGATAGCCCTCCGACTCCAGACGCTGCACTTCCTGCAAGATCGTCTGCATCAGCTGGCCGTCTTGCTCGACGTTGTGCTTGGTCGTCATCGCGACGATATTCGACTTGCCCGAGAGCTCGCTGACCAGCACTCGCCGCTCGTTGCCGACCAGCGCCGGATCGAGGTGTTCGTAGCTGGAGGCGGCGCGGCTGACGGCGTGGACGTGCATGCCGCCTTTGTGGGCAAACGCACTTTGTCCCACGAACGGCTGATTGGTGCGAAAGTGGACATTGGCCGTCTCATAGACAAATCGAGACAGCTCGGTGAGCCGCTCGAGCTTGCCGGGATCGAGCACGCGATAGCCTTGCTTCTTGAAAGCGAGATTCGCCATCGCGGAGATCAGATCGGCGTTGCCGCAGCGTTCGCCGACACCGTTGATGGTGCCCTGAATCTGCCTCGCGCCGGCGTCGACCGCCGCGAGGCTGTTGGCGATCGCCAACTCGCAGTCATTGTGGCAGTGAATGCCGACGCCAACGCCCAGCGGCTTGAGCAACTCCACGGCGGCCGCCGTGTAACGAGCGACCTCGTCGGGCATCGAACCGCCGTTGGTGTCGCAAAGCACGACCGTTTTCGCGCCGGCACGGGCGGCGGCGAGCAACGTTTTGCGAGCATACTCGTCGTTCGCCTTCGACCCGTCAAAGAAGTGCTCGGCGTCGTAGATCAGCTCGCGACCCTCGCTGACAAGGTACTCGATGCTGTCGGCGATCATCTCGAGGTTCTCCTCGAGCGAGACTCGCAGCACATCGGTGACGTGGAAGTCCCAAGTTTTGCCCACGATCGTGCACACCGGGGCCTCGGACTTGGCCAGCGCCTGCATGCCGATGTCGTCACAAGCTTTGAATCCGCGACGCCGAGTCATGCCAAACGCGCAGATCTTGGCGTGCTGCAGATTCAGCCCGCGGACCCTCTGGAAATACGCCTCGTCCTTTTCGTTCGAGAGCGGGTACCCGCCTTCGACATAGTCGATCCCCATCTCGTCCAGGCGTTCGGTAATTTGCAGCTTGTCCAGCAACGACAGGCTGAAACCCTCGCCCTGCGTGCCGTCCCGCAGAGTGGTGTCGTAGATCTCGATCGTGCGTGAGGAGCTCATGCCAACGCTCTAATTCAGTCCAAGGTTGGGAAATGGGCGAATGGTGGACAAGCAACGGGAAAGAACGGGAAAGCAGTGGGCAAAAAAAAACGAGCCCTGACGCCAGGCGGCCTCAGGGCTCGTTGATTTTCAGTTCAACGGCCTAAGCCCGCTGTCCGCTCGAAATAATTACGACAATGCCGGTCGCGATCCGGGTAGGACCGCCGATGTCGGCTTTCATCGTTCGGGGGACAGCGATGGACATAGGAAGATCCGGAGTTTTTTCCAGAGTTAATGAAAAACTATGCTGATTAGGCGAATTTGTCAACCGACACCTGTCCCGAATCTTCATTCCCATCGGAAGGGGCGGCATTCGGGTTGCGAAATCGCATCAGTTGCGGAGGCGCAGAAGCCACAGAGCAGGTTGATCTCGTTGCACTAAGCCGGGGTCTAACGTGAGGTTTTGGGGGGCCGACCCGTCGCTTCAACGTGGCCCGGGCATGGTTAGTCAGGCCTCCGTTGCAGGCGACCCTTGAGAGGCCCGGTGGACCGGCCGTGGTTGGAGGGTCGGAGAACTCGCGACGTCAATCGTCCGCGTCCTCGTACTCGTATTCGTCGGCGTAGGCTTCTTCGTCGTACTCGTAGTCGTCCGCTTCATCGTCCGAATCGTCTTCTTCCTCCTCCTCATCATCGTACTCGTCCTCCCCGTCGTCGTCCGAGTCGTCTTCTTCTCCGTCGCATTCGTCTTCGTCGTACTCGTCTTCGTCTTCCTCTTCACCTTCCTCGTACTCTTCTTCCTCTTCGCCGTCGTCTTCGTCGTAGTCCTCTTCCTCTTCGTCGTATTCTTCCTCGTACCCTTCTTCCTCTTCGCCGTCGTCTTCGTCGTAGTCCTCTTCTTCGTCCTCTGCTTCGTCGTAGTCCTCATCTTCGTCCTCTACTTCGAGCTCGTCTTCCATCGCTTCGTCCGCCACTTCGATGCGTTCTTGCGACTCCCGGTCGTCAACTTCCGTTGCCGCTGCCGCAATGGCGAGGGTCTCGAGTTCGAGCTCGTCCAAGTCAATCACCGCGCTGTCGTCGTCCAACTGCCGGTCGTCGCTGGAGTCGCCGTGCTTAAGCACGATTCGATTCTTGCGCCGACGGCGCGGTGGCGCGTCGGCGGCTGCGGCTGCGGTGAGCAAGGACGGGGCGTGTGCCGAGGGGCCATCGGCGCGATAAATCAGGCCTTCGTCCTCCTCCGCTTCGGCCACTGCGACCGGAGGCGCCGGCGGCTTCAATTTCGGCGCAGGGCGAGGTGACTCATCCTCGTCATGTCGCGAGTTGGCGCCGTCCGCAGAGGGCTTGTCGTCCGCGGGCTTGGGCTTGGGTTTCGGTTTGGGTCCGCCGTCGTCTCCGGAGTCGCTTGGCGGCAGTCCTTGCATGCGTTCCCAGTCCTCCATCGAAATCAGCACTTCCCGCGCTTGAGAGCCGGCGTAATTGCCGACAATGCCGTCCTCCGCCATGAAGTCGATGAGTCGCGCAGCGCGGCCGTAGCCGATGCCCAAGGCGCGCTGCAGCAAGGAGCAGCTGCCGCGCTGCTCGCGGACCACGACTTCGATCGCGCTCTCGTACAGCTCATCGCGTTTGCGCAGCTCCTCCATGCGGTCGCCATCCGCGTCCGCGATGCTCATGTTCACCAGTTCGTTGACGAAATTCTGCTCGCCGGTGCTGACCGAGTCCACGACGCGGTCGATCTCGTCGTCGCCGAGATAGGTGCCCTGGCCGCGCAGCAACATGCTGGTGCCGGGCCACAGGAACAACATGTCGCCCATGCCGAGCAGCCGCTCCGCGCCCATCTCGTCGAGCACGACGCGGCTGTCGGTGCGGCTGGCCACCTGGAATGAGATGCGGGCCGGCAGGTTGGACTTGATCAAGCCCGTGATTACGTCCACCGTCGGCTTTTGCGTGGCGAGAATCAGATGGATGCCGACCGCTCGGCTCTTCTGGGCCAAGCGGATGATGTGGGCCTCCACCTCCTTGCCGGCCGTCATCATCAGGTCAGCCATCTCGTCGGCGATGATCACGATGAACGGCAGGTGCAGCGGCACGTTGGCGCGCTCCTCCTCCGTCTCCGCGCCGAGACGGTCCATCAACTCCTCTTCGCCCAGCTGGTTGTAGCTCGTGATGTGTCGCACTCCGGCGCGGGCCAGCAGCGCATAACGCTCCTCCATCTTGTCCACCGCCCAGGCCAAGATCGCCTCGGCCTTTTTCATGTCAGTGACGACCGGGTGCATCAGGTGGGGCAGGCGGCCGTAGCCACTGAGCTCCACCATCTTCGGATCGATCATCAGCATTCGCACCTCGTCGGGGCGCTTGGTCATCAGGATCGAGGTGATGATGGCGTTCAGGCAAACGCTTTTTCCGGTGCCCGTGCGGCCGGCGATCAGCAAGTGCGGCAACGACGCGAGATCGACGGTCATCGGGTTGCCGGAGACATCCTGCCCCAAGAAGAGCGGGATCTTCATCTTCTTGGCCTTGCCGTTGGTCTCTTCAATCACATCTCGCAGCCGCACCGTCTGCCGCTGCGCATTGGGGATCTCGATGCCAACCGTGTTCTTGCCCGGAATCGGGGCCACGATGCGCACCGAGGGCACTCGCAATGCAATCGCAATATCGTCAGCCAAGTTGGTGATCTTCGAGAGCCGCAGGCCGGCCTCGAGCTCGATCTCGTACTGCGCAATCACCGGGCCGGTTTCGATTTCGACGACTTTGACATTGAAGCCGAAGTCCTGGAAGGTCTTCTCGAGCAGTCGCGCTTTGTGTCCCAACTCTTTGCGCTGGGCTTCGTAGCTGACCTCGTCGCCGGGCACCAGCAAGTTCAGCGGCGGCAATTCATAGTCGTCGTCCTCCTCGAAATCGGACTCGTTCAGCTCGGCATAGACCAGCTCTCGCTCCGAACGCTTGGGTTTGTGGTCGGAGGGAGTTTTGACCACGATCTCGGTCTCCTCGCCCGCCTCTTCCTCAACCTCTTCGTCCTCCTCTTCCTCCTCGTACTCTTCCTCCTCGCCCTCGAACTCCTCGTCCTCTTCTTCCTCGTCCTCGTCTTGCCAATCGTCGTCGGTCGACCCGCGTGCGCCGCGGAATCGAATCGCCACTTCCGTTTCGTCGTCGTCTTCGTCGTCCTCCAGGACGTTGCCCAGGCCGCTCGAAGCCTCTGCATCGGGCTGCTCGTCGTTGGCTGCTTCGGCGCGTTGTCCCGAACGTCGCGCAGCGCGCGTGACCATCGACCGTCCGCCCTCCACCGTGCCGACAATCGCATCGCGCGCCAGTCCGGCGGCGCGGTAGACCACGTAGTCGGTGCACACCATCAATCCGGCGATCATGGCGCTGAGGCAGAGAATCAATCCGCCGGTGGTGGCGAAGTGCGCGCGAAGCGCCCACCCAACGAGCGCTCCGGCGGCGCCTCCGCTGCCCAGCACCGGGCCGAGTGAGAGTTCCGGCAGCGCCAGGTTGGCGAAGCCCGTCACGCCGAGCAGCGCGAGGCCCCAGCCCATGCCGCGCATGAAGACGCCGTGAATGCTTTGGCGACGCAGCAACTGCACGTCGACCCAGATGAGAGAGCCTAGTACGAAGTACGCGCCCACGCCCAGGGTGCTGTAGGCCAGATCGGCCGTCAACGCGCCCCACCAGCCACACTGGTTGGCAACTCGCTCGTTGGGAGGCGAGACCACCACGTCTTGTTGGTAGAGCCGGTCAAACGGGGCGACCAACGGACCGATCGCGTCGGCCGGGTCATAGGTGACCATCGCGATGGTGAGGAACAGGATCCAGAACAGCAACGCGTAGGCAGCGAGGTCGCGATGGTCGATCTTGACAGATTGGTCTGACATGGATGCAACACCACGGTCATCTGCCGGCAGCAGTTCGGACGACGGACTCCCGTCGCGCCTCTTGCCGAAAGCAGACGCCTGAAACGGATGCCGGCAGCTGATGTTCGGTGCCGGCAGACCGAGGGCACATCCGTGGCCCGCTCCTCTCCTATGGCTCCAGCTCGCCGACTGCGCAGGTAGGCAATCGGCAAGGCTTCAAGCTCTCTATCGTCATCGGTGCCTTGGCCGGCTTGGGGCCAGACCGAATTCCGCTCTCCGCGAGCTCTGCCCGGCCGGCATTTTCGGCGGCACTGGCATTGCCGACACAACCGGCATGTCGTGCAGCGCGGCGCTTCGATGAGCTGATGGTGCTCCGCAGGGGCAAGCGACGATGCTTGGGGCAAAAGCCAAATCGGCAAGCATGCGCGCGTTCACAATGAATGCACAGGATCCGGTCGGGTGGGTGCTGGCAACCTCTTCGTGTGGATAAATGGCGCCTGTTAACTGTGTGGTGACATGTTCATGGCACTTCGTGACAGAAAAACTTGACGTATTCGATCGAAACGTCTATACCACTTACCCCATGCGACTGGCCAAACCGTCCCAACCCGCATTTAACCCGCATTTGGGCTGCGGCTTGGCCTTCTTTCCCGTCTTCTCAGCTGTCTCTTTTCGCACGTGTCGCACGTGTCGCACGTGTCGCACTTGTCGCAGCATGAAGCGATGCGTGGCGGTCGGCCACTCGGTTCCCTGCCTTTGCTGTCTTCTCCAATACACGCCTGCTGCGTGGAGTGACGAATGATGGCAAACCATTCCATCCCACTCTTGAAGGGCAACACATGTCAGCGGTGAATTCTCTCTCCTCCCGCCAACGTCAGCTTTCCCGTTACTCCACGCGAAAGAGAAGGCAACCGAATCGCTTTCGGCGTCACTTGGCGGCGTTGCTGAACCCGGCTTTTTCCGAATTCAACGGTTCGTTGACGAGCTCTGCTCGCGGACCGTTGACCAGTGTGCGCCGGCAGCTCGTGGTCGAGCCGCTTGAGGACCGTCGTGTGCTTGCCACGTTGGCGCCGATTGCGGACGACGTCTCGTCGGAGGGCGCCCTGTTCAGTCTCTCCGCTGCGTTCAGCGACTCGGACTTCCTGCAGGACACGATCTCCTTCAACTTCACGGGAGGCACGCAGGCCTGGGAAGTCCCGACCGGCGTTTCGGTGGTCACG
>JAGQPF010000504.1 GCA_020426845.1 Planctomycetales bacterium | reverse complement strand
CCCTGCTCGTCGATCAAGATGTTGGAGGGCTTGAGATCGCGATGCAGAACGCCCTGCTGGTGAGCCGAGTGAATGGCCCGAGCGATGGTGGCGACGATGCGAGCGGCCTCTCGTTGTGAGACCTTCCGGTGCTGCAACAGCGCCGCCAATGTCTCGCCTTGAATCAGCTTCATGCTGAAGAAGGGACGCCCCTCCATCTCGCCGACTTCGTAGACCGGCACGATGTTCGGGTGATCCAGTCGCGCCGCTGCCTCGGCCTCGGCTTGAAATCGCTTCAGCGCCGCGTGCGACGCCGCCGGGTCCAGAATCATCTTCACGGCGACTTCGCGATTGAGACTGATCTGTCGAGCTCGATAGACCACGCCCATGCCGCCTCGTCCAAGTTCACTGAGCAGCTCGTAGTCACCATGCCGCAGTGGCAATCGCAGATGTGCCGCCACGTCGCCCATCGGAGGCAAGGCGTCCTCCGTCGGGCCGAACGCTTGATCGGCCGCGGCAACATCGGCCAGCTGAGCCGCGCCCCACAGTTGTCTTAGCTCGGACTCCAGATCGGGATTCGCCTTGCAGGCGCCCTCGAAGTCGACAATCTCCCCTCGCAGTGCCGAGTCGGTGAGCTCGGCCAGCAGCAGGGCAAGTCGTTCATCGTGAGAGTCGCTGGTCATGTTTCGTTTGGCTGAGTCGTTCCCGACGTCGTCCCCAACTGCTCGCCGAGCAGCCGCCCGCTGGTGATTGCCCAGGCGATATGCAATCCATGTCCCCAGAGCACCATGCCGCCCAGTCCATTCTGACCTACGGCATACAGCCGGGGAATGGCTCGGCCGAGCGCATCGAGCGCCTGGAATTGCCGATTGATCGCGACGCCACCTTCGGTCGTGGTGAAGTAGGCCTTCAAGGGCCCCAGCAGCAGCCAACTTGCGTCCATCGCGGCGTCCGCCGGACCATCGCGTCGTCCATAAGGATCGGCGCCCGTCTCTAGCTGCGCGTGATAGCTCCGCAACGTTTCCGCGACCCGCGCTGGATCCAGCCCGCGTCGCTGGCAGACGTTCGCCAGTGATCCCGCGACCGCAATGTCCGGCCGCAGTCGCAAGTAGTCGGAGGCGTAGGCATAGGCGATCTCGGGCGCGGTCGAGATAAAGTGCGGCCAAGCCTCGTAACGCCGCACGAGCCGTTGGTCGAGCAGCACATAGCCGACCTTGCCCGTCTGTCTGGCGACGGCGATCTCCCGTGCGGGGCTCTGCAGCTCGTTGCAAAATCGCTCGCCTTGTTGATTCAGCAGGATCGCGCCGTCCTCGAACAGCGCGTCCTCGGGGTGCTGCCAGGTGACGAGCAGCCGCTTGATCAACCTGCGAATGATCCATTTGGGCGCGCGGCGCGCGAGCCATCCCATGACTCGCATGCTCGAGCCGCTGGCGGGCAACAGCTGCGTGAACGGCTCTCGCGGCGGCGGCACAAACCGCAGCTCGGGTCCGTAGGTGATTTGCATATTGACCAGCTGGGCGCCGGCCTGTTCAGCGAGCTTGTGTCCATCGCCCGTGGCATGGGCATTGATGCCCTCGATGCACGTGAACTCTTCGCCGCGATGGCGCCCGATCAATTCGGGGGATGCCGCATAGTCGCCGGCCGCCAGCACAACCGCCAGCCGGGCGCGCAGCGTCTCTGTCTTTCCATGACGTAAATATGTCACTCCGGTCACCGCGGCCGGCTGCTCCGGATCGTCGCGCATCAGCGACTGGACGTCCGCGTCGCAGATCAGGCGGCCGCCGAGCCGGCTCAGTTCGGCTTGCAGCGCCGCAATATAGGCTTTGGCGTTGGGCACGACGTTGTGCATCCTCGGCACGCGGTTGGGCGGCTCCGGGTGCGGCCCGTGAAAGCTGAGGCCCAGCTGTTCCAGCCAGGCCAGCGTGTCGGCGCCGTGCTCCAGAAAAAACTGTCGCAACGAGTCGTTGTTCAAACGTTGGTGCTCGGGCGGACCAAACTGGCCCGCGTCCCGCTCGTGCTCCGCGGGATCGTCATCGATGCCGGCCTCACGTTGCCACTTCGTGCGGCTGGCCGTGAAGGAGCCGATCGCAATGCCGGTGGTCCCGCCCGGGGCCGGCCGCTTTTCGAGCACCACGACGTCCAGGCCGCGCTGTGCCGCCGCGGCCGCGCAGGCCAAGCCGCTGCCTCCTCCTCCGACGATGATCACGTCGACCGTCATTCGACAGGCTGTTTGCAACGCATTTCACAAACTTCCCGATCGGCAATCGGGTTGATAAAGCCAGCAGAAAAACTGCCTTCGATTGCGCCAGGGAAGATTCTTGAAATGCCCTCTAGAACTTATGACCGCGTTGCGGGCCGTCCTTGGTCAAGGTGAGGATCTCGGGCCCGTCCTCGGTCATCAGAATGGTGTGCTCGAACTGGGCAGACAGTTTTCCGTCACGAGTTCGCACGGTCCAGCCGTCGCGGCTGTCGAGCACGGTGTGGCGCGTCCCCACATTGATCATCGGCTCGATGGTGAAACAGATGCCGGGATGAATGATATCCAGCCGGCTTTGTCGATTCGGATAATGGGGGATGGAGGGCTCTTGATGGAACTTCATTCCCAGCCCGTGGCCGACGAACTCGCGCACCACACTGAAGTGCCGCGACTCCGCCTCCGAGACAATCGCGTCGCCAATGTCCGAGACACGTCCGCCAGGCTGGATTGCCTCAATGCCCAGGTATAGGCAGTCAAACGCGCACTGCGTCACGGCTCGCGCCTCGTCGGAGACGTCGCCGATCAAAAACGTCTCGGATTGATCGCCATGCCAGCCGTCCACGATCGTGGTGACGTCGACATTGACAATGTCTCCGTCCTTCAGCACATAGTCGCCGGGAATGCCGTGACAGATGACCTCGTTGACGCTTGTGCAGCAGCTCTTCGGGAACGCGTTCGGGTAAGTTCCATAGTTCAAGCAAGCTGCGATGTGTCCATGATCGCGCGTGTACTCGACCACGAGTTGATCGATCTGCTCCGTGGTCACGCCCGCCTTGACATGCGGCCTGACGAAATCGAGCAACTCCGCGTTGAAGGCGCCTGCGCGACGCATCGCGTCGCGTTCGGAGGCACTCAGACGGAGACTCTTTCGCTTCTTCAATGGATGGCTCACGCTGTTGCCCAAAGAAAAAAAGTGCGCCTGAGTGAGAACGCCTCGCTCAGCCGCGTCCGCATTGTATCAAGTTCCCCTGTGCGATGATGAGTCCTGCCATCGCCGTCCGCCGAATTTCTCCACGACCGACGGCCTCTTCCTCGGCAGCATCCGCGTCATCCGCGACATCCACGTCATCCATGTCATCCGCGCAGCCGGCGCCTCAGCCCCGCCAGGCCGGACCACCACAGTGTCGCCACCGCGAGCGCCAGAAACAGTGCTGACACGGGACGCGTCACCAGCGGCAGGTAGCTGCCGCCCTCGATCATCAGGCCCGCGACGATATGCTTTTCGGCGACGGGGGCGAGCACGAAACCGATGACAAACGGAGCCAACGGCAGCCGCAGCCGCTCCATCACCAATCCTAGCACGCCCGCGCCGAGCATCACCCAAACATCGAAGTATCGATTGTCCTTGGCCAGAGCGCCGAGCACACAGCATGCCAGCACCGTCGGAGCCAGTAGCGGCTGGGGCGCATTGACAAGTTTCGCGAGCCAGCGGGCAGTTGCCCGCATCAACCCCCACATGACCAGATTCGAGATCAGGGTCGTGGCGACGATCAAGCCGACGATCCGTGGGCTGTCGCGCAGCAAGAGTGGCCCCGGCTGCATCCCGTGCAGCATCAAGGCGCCAAGCAAGATCGCGTCGATCACACTGCCGGGGATTCCCATCGCGACCAGCGGAATCAACGCGCCGCCGACCGTTGCGTTGTTGGCCGCTTCGGAGGCAATGATGCCCTCCTCGCTGCCATGCCCGAATAGTGCCGGCTTCTTCGAACTCCTGCGGGCCGCCGTGTAGGCCACCACCGAGCCGATGTTGGCGCCGATGCCCGGAAGAATGCCGATCCATGTGCCAATCAGCGAGGAGCGAATCAAGTTCACTTTGCTGTCCATCCACTCGCGCCATGGCACCGAAATCGGGCCATCCACAACAATCGGCTTCACCTGCCGAGGGTCCCGCCCTGCCTCGCGCAGCACCTGGCTCACGGCGAACAAACCGATCAACACCGGCAGCAACTGAAACCCGTTGGCCATCTCCGGCCAACCGCCGGTCAGCCGGACTTCGGCATTGGGCGCCGTGCCGGGCAAGCTGGCAAAGATGCCCATCGTTCCCGCCAACAATCCGCGGGGCAACGACTCGGTCGAGACCGCCGCAATCAATGCCATCGCGGTGACCACCAGCGAAAACATGTCGAACGGCCCCAGGTGCGTGGAGAACTCCGCCAGCGGTTCGGCGAGCAAGATGAGAAAGCACCAGGACACCAGTCCGCCGAACAACGAGGCGCCGATGCCGAGGCCAAGTGCTCGGCCCGGCTGCCCATTCTGGGCCATTGGGTAACCATCGAGCGTCGTCATCATCGAAGCCGGCGTGCCCGGCATGCGCAGCAAAGTTGCCGTCACCAACCCGCCGCTGATCGAGCCGACATACATCGCGATCAACAACACCAACGCTTCTCCGCCCTCCATGCCGAATGTCAAAGGCATCGTCAACGCGATCAGCATGGCGCCGGTGAGGCCGGGAATCGCTCCGATCACAATCCCCAAGAACGTGCCCAGCACCAGCCACATCCACATCACGGGCGACGTCAGCAGTTCGGCAAACGCGGAGTAGTACGGCATGGCCTAGAAATCGACCACGAACAGGTAGGTGAACAAGTAGTGGAAGCCTGCCGACAAGGCCACGGTGAGCAACAACAACGCCACGGCCATGCCACGAGTGCGGAGGCCGCCAAGCCAGGCGCCGCACGATAGCATAAAGCCACCGATCGACGCCCACAGCGGAGCCATGCCGCTCGACAACCAAACGACGAACGCTACGGTAAGCGCAGCGGCGCCGAGCGACTTGCTTGGATGAATTGCATCGATCCGCGCCGCTCGCTTCGACGAAGTCTCGCTTGTCATCATCTCCCACACCGACCAGAGTGCGAGCGCGGCCATCACGACGAGCGTCCACAGCACTGTTCGGGGCGACCTGATCTGGCGACGAGGATCGACGCTTTGCGCGTCCGCCTCCACTTGCACCAGCTTGCGCCGCAACTCATCTCCTCGCAGGAACACCGGTTCGACGCTGGCGGCCGCGAGCCGTTCCCGCAAGGTCTCCCCCTGCATCGCTTGCTCCAATGCGTCGCCAATCACTCGCAGCCGCTCGGGCGGTGTTCCTTTCGGAGCCCACCAGTACAGCATGATGCTGCGTTGCACGTCGTACCCCTGTTCCAGTGCCGTGGGAATCTCCGGCATGTCGGCATTTCGCTCCCTCCCTAAGTAGGCCAAGCCGCGCAGGCCTTCCTCGCGAAACCGCTGGAACTCATCGGTGCTGAAAGTTGTCAGATCGACATGCCCGCCCTTTAACGCGGCGAATCGATGGGCGCCGCCGCCGATCTGCGCATGTCGCAGCTCGGCCCCCGCCAATGCGGACTGAGCGCCCAGACAGGCGAAGTGGCTGGGTGTGCCCAGCGCTACGGCGGCCGTGACTTTCCCCGGACGACGCTTGGCATCTACGAGCAAATCACCGAGCGTACGGTAGGGTGAGTCGTCGCGAACCGTGAGAATGGTGCCCTGCTCGCCTGTGGATGCGATCGGCTCGAACGCCTCCGGCCCATACTCCACCGAGCCCCAATACTTGGATGTGACGATCGCCTCGTTGAGGCACATCAACGTGTAGCCGTCCGGCTCGGCGTTCTTCGCGCGGCGGCTGCCGATCGCGCTGCCGGCGCCCTCGATGTTGACGATCGCCATTGGCTGCGGCAGCAGCTGGCGTCGATCGATCTCCGCCTGAATGTGACGGGCCAGCGCATCGGTGCTTCCTCCCGGAGAGAACGGCACGATCACCTTGATGGGGCGAATCGGGTACGCTTCGTCCGCTACGATCGGAGCAACGCCCGCGTTTCCCAGAACGCCGCAGGCCATTGCGATGACGAGCGTTCGCGCGACCCGCCGTGCGCTCATGGCGCCGTCAGCCCTTCCGCCGACGCGCGAGTCGGCACGACCACTTGTAGTTCGCCGAGCTCGGCGCCGCCACTGGCCAACTCGACGGGGGCATAACGGCTTGAGGTGCCGCGAGTCGCCCCGTCGCGCTCCGTCTCCCAAAGCACCTGCTGGGGCACGCCAACCAACGATGCGAAATAGTCGCCACGCAAGCGAGCTTCGAGCTCCGCCAGCTGTTTGCCCCGCTCGGACTTGACGGACTTCTCGATCTGCTGAGGCATCTCCGCCGCAGGAGTGCCGCGACGTGCGCTGAACGGAAAGATGTGGATCTTGGAGAAGCCTGCCGCGTTGACGGTGGCCAATGTTTCGGCAAACTCCTCGTCCGTCTCGCCGGGAAACCCGACGATCACATCCGTCGTAATTGCGGGACGATCGAGCATCCGTCGCAGCAGCTCGCAACGCCCCAGAAATGTCTTGACGCTCCAGCGGCGCCGCATCCGCCGCAGCACCGAGTCCGAGCCACTCTGCAAACAAAGATGCACGTGAGGACAGACCTTGTCGCTGCTCATCACATCGATCAGCTCGTGAGTGACCTCCGTCGCCTCAATGCTGGAAAGACGAATACGAAAATCGCCCGGCAGTTGTATCAATTCGCGGAGCAAGTTGGAGAGCCGAATCCAGTCTCGTTTGGGGCGATTCCAATTCCAGTCGACGCCATAATGCCCCAGGTGAATGCCCGTCAGCACGAGCTCTCGATAGCCGTTGTCGATCAGCCGCCGAGCCTCGTCGAGAATATGCGGCAGCGGCCGGCTCGTCAGTTCGGGTCGAACGTGCGGAATGATGCAATAGCTACAACGCAGCAGACACCCATCCTGCACCTTGATGTAGGCGCGATGCCGATCGCCGAATTGGGAGATGCCGGTCGGGACATCAACCACGCCAAATCGCCCCAGCAAGTCGGGCAGCTCGCGTTTGTCTTCGACTACCTCGACGACGCCCGGCAGCCCGCGGACCTCCTCGGGCGCGCGGGTCGCGTAACAACCCATCACGACAATCTTCGCATCCGGATTGTCTCGCGAGAGCCGACGGATCACTTGGCGGCTCTTGGCGTCGCCCTCATGAGTGACCGTGCAGGTGTTCACCACGCAGAGGTCTGCCGGATCATCAGCGGCGTCGCGATAGCCGATCTGCACCAAGCCCTCGCGGACGAATTCGGTCTCGTACTGGTTGACCTTGCAGCCGAGCGTCACGGTCTTGAGTTTCAGGGACATGCGGTCTGCGTGCGGTGCGGAAATTGCTGAGTTTGCCGATTAATGCGACTGGCCGGGCCTCCATCGCAGGTGACCCTGGTGAGGCCCGCTGGACCTCTGCGGGCCTCCAGCGTGGACGACCACCGTAAGGCCGGTGGACGGGCTGCCGTCGGCGCAATCCATCAAGGGTAGAGCCTGCCAATCGGGTTTGTCAATCTCGCAACCCACATGCTCGTCATTGCCGCAGCCTCGATCGGCGCTAGCCGCCATTGGCGCGTGGAAATGGCGATGCAGGAAAAATCGGGCGCCGACCTATAATGAAAGGACGCTTGAATGCAGGCGCGGCCCATCTGGGGCAGCCCCTTTCAGGTCAGCGCGTCATTCCGTTTCGCCCATGCACGGGGAGCAAGCCGTTGCTGTCGCAGACCGCACACGCTCGTGATTCCGCGATTCCCGCGCGGGCGGCGCTCTGGCTCTTGCTAGGCATTGTCGCGTTGGCCGGGGCAACGGCGAGCGATGCGAGTGATGCGAGCGATGCAAGCGATGGGGCTGGTCGCGACCTTTGGCAACAGGTTCGACCCGTGCTGGCCGCTCGATGCTACGCCTGCCACGGACCGGATGCTGCGCGACGTGAGGCCGACTTGCGACTCGATGCGCCGCGCACCTGGAGTGCCGCTCGCGAACATGGGCCGTTGCTTGTGCCGGGCCGCCCCGAAGCCAGCCTGTTGTGGCGCCGCATCGCCAGCGAGGGCGATGACCGCATGCCGCCGCCGGAGCATGCTCCGCTGAAGCTCGCCGAGCGCTCACTGGTGCGACGCTGGATCGAAGCGGGCGCCAAGTCCGATGCCCACTGGTCGCATCGACCCATCCAACGCCCCCGCTTGCCCTCGCAGGAAGGCATGGACCCGGCGTTTGCCGCTTGGGCTCGCAACGAAATTGATCTCTTGCTGCTGCCGGAGTATCGGGCGTTGGGCCAGCCGCCACGGCTTGCCGAGCCTGCGGCGGTTGCGCGGCGACTCGCGTTGACGTTGACGGGACTGCCACCGGCCGAGGGAGTCCTCCATGACATATCTCCGTCAGCCGTCGGCCGCTATGTCGATGCCTTGCTTGCATCGCCTGCCTTCGGCGAGCATCAGGCGGCGCGATGGCTGGACCTCGCCCGCTACGCCGACACGCACGGCTACCACATCGACGGACAGCGCGATATGTGGCGGTGGCGCGACTGGGTGATCGACGCCTACAACCATGGCCTGCCGTTTGACCGCTTCACCGAACTGCAGCTGGCCGGCGATTTGCTGCCGGCGGCGACTGCCGAACAACAGCGTTGGCAGACGCTGGCGACGGGCTTCTTGCGCAATACGCCGCTCAACTCCGAGGAAGGAGTGATCGCCGAGGAGTTTTTGGCCGAGTACGCGGCAGAGCGAACGATTGCAGTGGGAGCGGTCTGGATGGCGCAGACGCTGCAGTGCTGTCGTTGCCATGATCACAAAAACGATCCTACGCGACAGCGAGATTTCTACCAGTTGGCGGCGTTCTTCAACGACCTGCCCGAGCAGGGCGTCGACGGCCGACAAGGCAATGCGGCGCCGTTTATCGCCGCCCCGACGCGTCTCCAGCAACAACGCGCACGCGAATTGAAAGTCGCTTTGGACTCCGTGAAGGCGGCGTGGGAACGACAGCTCGAGCAGCCGCGCGACTCGCGACAGGCAGCGTGGGAGCGGAAGGTGCTGGCCGCTGGATCGCGACCGGGACCCCAAGATTTCGCCGCGAGGCTGCCACTGTCCGAAGGTAGCGGACGCGCGTTGAAGGCCAAACCGGGCCCCGGCGCTCGGCTGCTGGGAAGCCCCGTCTGGCTGCCGTCGAGCCGTGGGACGAAAGCAACCGAGGCGGCGCCGACGTTTGCTTTGGCGATGTCCGGAGGCCAACGCATCGACTGGACGCTGCCAGCGACCTCCGACTTCACCGTCGCTGCATGGTTGTTCGTCACCCAGCAGGCCCCCATGACCGTGATGGCGATCGGCGACCCTGCATTGACGCTGCGCGTCGACTCGAAAGGGATTGCGCTAATGGAGGGCGACCGTGAGCTGGCTCGCCGCCCGCCCGCCAAACTGCCGCTCTATCGCTGGCAACAACTGGCGTGGGTCTGTGAGGGCGGTGTCCATCGCATTTACCTGCAAGGCGAAGAGCTGCTCGCATATGGGGAGAACGCCGAACAAGAGTCGGACGCACCGGAACTCACGAGGCGCGAACTCAGCGTGTCCATCGGCGGATCGCCAACGCATCCGGGCGAAGGGCTGCGCGGCATGTTGGACGAGGTGGTGGCCTTCACCCGAGCGCTAGCTGCGCACGAGGTTGCCCGCTCCGCCAACGAAGATCCCCTGATGAACTTGCTCGACAAGCCCGCCCCACGTCGTCTCGCGCCTGAACGACGCGAAGTGCGACGCGAGCATCTGCTGGCAACAAGCGACTCATTTGCTCGCCTCAATGCAGAGCTCAACGAGCTTCGTGAACAGCAGACGCAACTGGAGCGCACCTTCCCGACGTGCATGGTAATGTCGGTTGGCCCCCAGCGGCCGACTCATGTGCTCCAGCGCGGGGACTATCGACGGCCATTGGAGCCCGTGCAGCGGGGCGTGCCCGCCTGGCTGCCGGAGCTAAAGTCGGACGACAAGCTCACGCGCCGTGAGCTCGCCCAGTGGCTGACCGATCCTCGTCACCCACTGACGGCGCGAGTGGTCGTCGACCGCATCTGGCGCCAACACTTTGGCGTTGGACTGGTTCGCACCCCCGAAGACTTCGGGCTTGGCGGCGATGCTCCGCGGCATCCCGAATTGTTGGACTTTCTCGCCTCCGAGCTGATTCGCCGCGACTGGGACGAAAAGCACCTGCAACGGATGATCGTCACCTCCGCGACCTATTTGCAACGCCAACCGTCCTTGCCGGGCGAAGCGCCGCGAGCTCGGTTGCTGTCGGCCGAGCAGCTTCGCGACGCCGCGCTGGCAAGCAGCGGGCTGCTCGCCACGACACTGGGAGGCCCGAGTGTCTTCCCCTATCAGCCCGAGGGGCTTTGGAAAGAGCTGGCGCGCAACCCGAATCTGTACTCCGCGCAGGTTTACCGTCAGGATGAGGGCGAAGGCCTGTACCGCCGCAGTCTGTACACGTTCTGGAAACGCTCGTCGCCGCCGCCGACGCTCGAGTTGCTAGGAGCGCCGAACCGGGAGACTTGTGTCGCTCAGCGCCAACCGGCGACCGGACCGCAACGCATCCTCGTGACGCTCAACGATCCCATCTTCGTGGAGTCCGCCCGTTGTCTGGCAGGCCAACTGGCTCGCCTTCCCGAGCAGCAAGCGGCAGAGCGAGGCTTTCAACAATTGCTGCAGCGCGAGCCAACCTCGCGCGAACTGACAGTGCTTCGGAAGCTGTTGGCCGATCTGCATCAACACTATGAGGCACAATTGAAACAGTCCGACGGTCGCGAGGCGGTGGAGGCGCTGTTGCACATTGGGGACTCCGAGCCTCCTGCGGACATCTCGCCCGCGAAACTGGCGGCTTGGACGGTCTGGTGCAACACCTTGATGAACACTCGCGAGTTCCAGACGATACCGTGACATCGGTCGCGACATCGGTCGCGGCCACTCATTCCCTTCGCATCACCTTGCCATGGCTCATTCCCTGCATCGCCGCGCTTTCCTGCAGCACGCTTCGCTAGGCGCAGCGCTTGCCACGGCGCTGCGCGCCAAGGAGGCCGGCAGCGCCACACACTTCCCCGACCGAGCCAAGCGAGTGGTGGTTCTGCACCAATCCGGAGCTCCCTCTCAGATCGATCTGTTTGATCCCAAGCCCCAATTGCTGCTGCAACAGGGCAAGGAGCTGCCGGAAGAGATTCGCAAGAACCAACGCTTGACGACCATGACCAGCGATCAAAAACAGAAGTCGCTGGTCGGCTCGCCGTTCCCGTTCAAACGCCACGGCGAGTCGGGGCTCGAATTGAGCAGCTTGCTGCCGCATCTTGCCACCGCGGCCGACCACCTGTGCGTGATTCGCAGCATGCACACCGAGGCGATCAACCACGATCCGGCCATCACGTTCATGTACACCGGCAGCCAGATCCCCGGGCGCCCAAGCCTCGGCGCTTGGTGCAGCTACGGATGGATGCGGGAGACTGCCAATGCGCCGGACTTCGTCGCGATGGTGTCCGGGGGCCGGCCCGGCGATCAACCGCTATCCTCTCGGCTTTGGGGAGCGGGATTTCTGCCCCAACGACATGCCGCGATGCGAATGCGCAGCGGCGCCGATCCACTACTGTTTCTCTCCAACCCTCCCGGCATCGATCGCCAGGTCCGGCTTCGGCAACTGGATGCAATCGAAGGGCTCGACGCGATCGCCGGGACGAGCGCGTCCGGCACGTCCGACGATGGCGGCCAAGCAGATGTCGCCCTGCATTCGCGGTGGCAAGCCTACCGCCAGACGCTGGAGCTGCAGCAGCTCATGCCCGAGGCGGCGGATCTGAAGCAAGAACCCGAGGAGACGTGGCGACTGTACGGCGAAGAGGCGCGACGCCCCGGCACGTTTGCCGCCAACTGCGTGCGGGCGCGCCGCCTGCTGGAGCGAGATGTGCCGTTCGTTCAGCTATTTCACCGCGGCTGGGATCATCATGAGGAGATCGTTGCTCGGCTGCCGATTCAATGCCGGGAGACCGACCAAGCCTCGGCCGCGCTGGTGCTCGATCTGCACCGGCGCGGCATGCTCGACGACACGCTCGTGGTGTGGGCGGGAGAGTTTGGGCGAACCGCCTACTGCCAGGGCGCTATCGATGGCGGCGCGTACGGCCGCGACCACCACCCGCGCTGCTTCAGCATTTGGCTTGCCGGCGCCGGAGTCAAAACGGGCGTGTATGGAGAGACCGACGAGTTCTCCTACAACATCACCGACAAGCCGGTGCATGTGCATGACTTGCAGGCGACGCTGCTCCATCTGCTCGGCTTCGATCACCGGCGTCTGACATTCCGCACGCAGGGGCGGGATTACCGGCTTACCGATCAGTTTGGCGAAGTGGTCGGAGGTCTGCTGGGCGACGCCTGACGCGAGGGGACGCTGTTCGCGATGACGAGTGATCGCTTTCCCGCGAAGTTCTTTCCATGGGCAAGGATGTCTCACGGAGGCACGGAGACACGGAGGATTTCGGAATGGGGCTTCTCGCCTGTTCACGTGGCTTGGTGGACTTGACTCCGTGTCTTTGTGGCTCCGTGAGAGATAAGAGAAGCGTGCGTCAGGTGGAGGTCTTTGAATCGTTGAAGACGACGAGTGTTCGTTTTCCCGCTAAGTTCTTTCCGTGGACAGGATGTCTCACGAATCTACAGGCTGTGATTGTTGTGGTGTTGGCCACAGGTTGTAGGCTGGCAGCCTGCACCACGACACGGAGACATGTGGCAACCTTTGAGCCGCGTGCTATTCGGACCAGACGCGTCGTTGCCGCGAGCTGCCGATGCCCATTTTCTTGCGGTACTTGGTAATCGTCCGCCGCGCGACGATCACGCCTTGGATGGCAAGCTGTTTGACGAGATCCTCGTCGCTGTACGGATTCGCCTTGTCCTCCGCGTCGACCACTTCCTGCAGCTTGATGCGGATCACATCCCACGCGACGTCCTCGCCATCAGCGCCGTGGGTGCCGCCGACAAAGAACCGCTTCAACGGAAACACTCCACGAGGCGTCTCAATCCACTTGTCGTCCACTGCGCGGCTGACTGTCGTGACGTGCACGCCGACCTTGTCGGCGATCTGCTGCATCTTGAGCGGCTCGATATACTCGGGGCCGTAGTCGAGAAAGCTCGTCTGGTGGTCGACAACCGCCTGAGCGACACGAGTGACCGTGCTGCGACGTTGCTCAATCGATTCGATCAGCCATTGGGCGGCGTTGATCTTGTGTTTGATAAACTCCTTCTCTTCCTCCGTCGCCGTGCCGTTTCGCAGCCGGCGCAGGTAGTACTCGCTGATGTGCAGCCGCGGCGTGCGATAGTCATCCACCTGCACTCGATAGGTGCCGTCGTCCTCGCGTTTGACGATGATATCGGGCGTCACCGAGGGGACAAAGCTGTGGGCGAACTCGCGGGCCGGCTTCGGATTCAGGCGGCGAAGATGATCCCAGCCAGCCTGAATTTGCTGTAGCGAGTAGCCTGTGTCGCGTTGGATTCGCGGCAGCCGGTTGTCGCGAAGATTCTCCAGATGCGAGCTGATCAACGCACGCATCTCCTCGTAGTAGGGCATCTCCGGATCGAGTTGCATCAACAGGCACTCGCGAAGATCCCGCGCCGCGACGCCGCGTGGCTCGAGCGACTGAATTAGCGCCAACGCGCGGCCGGCCTTCTCCACGTGCTCGGGGCCGTTGGCGTTGGCAGGCAAAATATCCTCGAGGTTGCCCCGAAAGTATCCGCCATCGGTCGGATCGAGCGTCGAGATGATCCGCTCGCATAGCGGCAGCAGCTCGGGGTCGACTTCGAGCTCGTGCAGCTGGCTGATCAAATAGTCCTGCAGCGTCTCGGGGCGGCTCGCGATGTTGGCGATGGCGTCGTGTCGGCGATCCGCGTCCTCCTGCATGCGGTTGGACGACTGGCGCGGCGACTCATCAAAGTAGTCCGGGGCCTGCGCGGTGAGGTCGAGCAGCCGTTCGAAGTCTTCGCCGTTGTCTTGGCCGGCGTCGACGACGAGCTCTTTCTCTTCGGCGGTCGGCGCATCGGGGTTTTCCCGATCGTTCGGCTCGGTCGGCAGATTCGGATCGGCCTCCTGCATCTCCAAGGCGGGATTGTCCACCAAGGCCTGCTCGATCCGCTCCTCCAAGGCCTGCTGAGGCAACTGCAGAATCTGCATCGCCTGAATCATGCGCGGCGACAGTTTCTGCTGCAGTTGCTGTCGCTGCTGCATTCCTGGAGTGAGTCGCATGACAATGCTCGGCAGATTCGAAAGGCGAAGCCAAAAAGGAGAACAGCGTTGGGCGGCGTGATGGATCGAGGCTTGGAAACCGGCAACAGGCAGCGGTCAGAGTTTCTGTCGCCCGGAAAGGGCGTCGGTCAGAATCTCCTTGTTGGTAAACTCCAGCACGCTGCCGGAGGTGATGCCGCGTGCCAAACGAGTGATCTCTACGGGGAACTCGCCGAGCAAGTTCGAGATATAGAGCGATGTGCCGTCGCCCTCCACGGTTGGATTGGTGGCCATGATCACTTCGCGGAACTCGCCCTTCGCGATGCGATCGACCAAGGCATTGATGGTCAGGTCGTCCGGACCAACGCCCTCCAGCGGAGCGATGCGCCCCAGCAAAACGTGGTACAGCCCTCGGTAGGCGCCGGTCTGCTCCAGTTGCAGCACGTCGCGTGGCTGCTCGACCACGCAGAGCACGGTCGCGTCGCGACGCGGGTCTCGGCAGATCTCGCAAAGCTCTTGCTCGGCCAGGGCGAAGCAAGCTTGGCAATAGTGAACGTTCTCACGAACGTTGCGAATCGCGTCGGCCAGCTCCAACGCCTCGGCCTTGTTCACACGCAAAATGTGGTAAGCGAGTCGCTCGGCCGATTTACGGCCGATTCCGGGCAGCTTGGCGAATTGATCGATGACGTGCGCCACCGATTCCGTGAGTTGGGCCATTAGGCGCCGCCGCCTCCCAGCTGCGACAGCGCGTCGTCGAGTCCGGGAATGCTCAGCCCGCCGGTCAGCGACTTCATCGCCTCCAGGTGCAGCTGGCGGGACTTGGCATGCGCTTCATTGGCTGCCGCCCGGACCAAGTCCTCGATCACGTCTTGCTCGCCTTTGGCGATCAGCGTGGGATCGATCTGCAGCCGCAGCATCTCGCCGACGCCGTTGCACTCCACCTCGACCAAGCCGCCGCCGGCGACCCCCGAGACCCGCTTTTCGCGGAGTTCATTTTGGACCTCCTCCATGCGGCCGGAGATCTGGGTGGCCTGCTTCATCATGGAGGCCAGATTCGCCAGGTTTTTAAACATGCTTTCTCCTCGAATGGGTCCGGTACATCACCGAGGAGCAGCGAGGGGCAGCGCCCTTCGTCAACGCTCGGCTTGCCGGAGCGGATCGACTTTCTCCACATCCGCCTGCAGCAGCTCGGCCGCCTGGAGCACCAATGGGTCCCGTTCGGCATCCCGCGTCCGCTGGCGATGCGACACCTGATTTTTTCGTTTGGGAAGCGGAGTATGCGTCTCCCCGCCCTCATCTAATCGACAGCTCAGGACCACATTCTGACCTGCCACTTGCGCTAACGCCTGTTCAATCTTTAGCTTGCGTTCGGGGCGCTCACAGGACTCTTTTTGGAGATTGTAGCGGCGAGGGAAGGAAACGACTAGCGTGTTTGGTCCAGAAATTGCTGGACTGTGCCCCATCCGCGCGAATTCGGCGGTCATATCTTCAAGCAGGTCAAGAGCTTGGCCCCAAATCTCCGCGGCGTTTTCGGGCCGCCAGTTGCCGGCGGGAACCGCGGGCTCAGGTGATGTCAGCGGTGTCGATTCTGACTCATCGTCCCGATTTGCGGTTTTTTTTTGCGCCGTGCGAGCTGCAGGAGGCTCCTGCGAGGAATCGGCGGGAGGATCCGCCTGGGGCGCCTTCGCTTTGCCCGCAGCAGGGGCGGTCTTTTTCGGGGCGGGGGTGACAGCCGCAGAAGGGACACTTGCAGAAGGGACACTTGCGGGGACGGGGGCCGAAGCCACCGGGGGCAGCCCTTGGCGCACGGCGGCAATCATCTTCGGCAAGTCGGTTAGCATCTCCAGATGGCAAATCCGCACCGCTGCCATCTCCAGCAGCGTTTGCACGTGGGTGCTTTGCCTCATCCTGGTCAGGGCGTGGTCGATGATTTGCATCGCCGCCAAGAGCGTCTCCACCCCCGCCGCTCGTCCCGCCTCGGCCATCACCTCCCATTGCTGAGCGTCGGCTTGCAATGCCATCTCCGCGTCACAGCCTTCGGCGGCAACCAGCACGTCGCGAAAAAACGCCAGCAACTGCTCGGTAAGCTGCCCCGCGTCGACCCCCTCCTGAAGGGAGGCGCCGATTTCGTTCAGCACCGCCGCGGTGTCGCGCCGCAGCAGCGAATGACCGAGGCTCTCCACCCGGCCGCCTCGAGCCGTCCCCAGCAACTGGTGAACGCCATCGAGCGTGATATGGCTGCCGCTGAATGACAGCAACTGTTCCAGCAGAGATTGACTATCCCGCATTGAGCCCGCGGCGCGGCGGGCAATCAGGTCCAGCGCGTCATCATCCGCTTCCGCCCCTTCCGCGATTGTGATTTCCGCCAGGCGGCGACGGATTTCCTTGGTCTCCACCGGGGCAAAATCGAACCGCTGACAGCGAGACAGGACGGTGATCGGGATTTTTTCCGGATCCGTCGTGCAGAAGATGAATTTTACGTGCTCCGGTGGCTCTTCCAGCGTCTTGAGCAGCGCATTGAAGGCCGGCATCGTGAGCATGTGCACTTCGTCGATGATGTAGATCCGGTACCGCGAGCGGCTGGGGCGAACGTTGACGTTCGAACGCAACTGGCGGATTTCGTCGATGCCGCGATTGCTGGCGCCGTCGATTTCGAGCACATCGACATCGTCGCCCGTGGCGATCGAATCGCAGATATCGCACTTCCCGCACGGACTCGGCGTCGGCCCCTCGATGCAGTTGAGTGCCTTGGCAAAAATTCGCGCCGTGGAGGTCTTGCCGACTCCGCGGGCGCCGGTGAACAAGTAGGCATGGCCGACGCGCTGGGTGCGAATTGCGTTTCCCAGAGCTTGGGAAACCTGCTGTTGCCCAACGAGTTCATCGAACCCTTGGGGGCGATAGCGGCGAGCGACAACAACATATTGGGCGGAATCGCCCGAGGCAGCGTCTGGGACCATGACGACCGGGCTGAGAAGAATCGCGGGCGATGTCGCGGCCGGCGGCGGAGGGAGGCACGCAGCCCAGCAAGCCGTCACCAAGACCTTCGGGGAACGGGCTCGGCTTCCATGCGACCGTGGACCGTGTTGCCAGCCGCGCCGCGGCGTTGCGGGAGTAAGTGACAGCTGCTGAGGAGCGGTCCCCGCACAAGAGTACCCTGATTAAGGCTGCTCCGGTTAAGGCCTGACCTGGTTCTCAGTTCCCCCTTGCGGGGACCACTGCTCAGCAAGTGTCGGATGATCCTTTGTACGGACTTGGCCCGGTCGCGGCAAGTAGGGAGAGGCCACGGAAGCGTGGAGGCCCGCATCGGCGAGACGCCGGAAAACAGCACGAGCGGCGGCCTGTAGTTGCCTGTTCTCGATTGCTTAGTCCCATTCTCCGAGCTTCGCGACGCGATCGAAGAATTCGCCGCCGCGAGCAATGTAGATGGTCGCCTCTTCGTTCTCGCCCAGCATGCCCATCGCGGCGTCCAGCTCCTTGACGCTGTGGACTCGCAGGTCGTCGATCCGAAAGATGATGTCCCCCTCTCGGACTTGGGAGAGGAACGGGCTGCCGGCGGCAACCTTGGCCACCTGCAATCCAACCTTGTGCGGCTTCACCTCCAGCTCCGATGTCTTTTTGCCAACCGGCAGCTTGTATTGATAGATGCCGACTTTGCGAGCAAACAGGATTCGCACTTCATCGCCTGGCTTGTTATGCGAAATCCAGGTGGTGAGCCGATCAAAGTCCGCGACGGAGTGCCCGTCGTACTCGATCACCACGTCGTCAATCTCGATGCCGCAATTGGCGGCCGCGGTGCCTTCGTTGACGAGCGTGATCTTGCATCCCAGCGGGTGGCTCTCGCAGCTGACGCCGAGAAACCCGCCGTCACGGCGATCGATGGTTGCCGTAGGCAGCTCCTTGGCCAACTGCTTGGCGCCATCAATGGTTACCCGAGTGCCAAAGATGCGCAGCCGGTTCAATCCCGGCAAGTTCTTCAAGTGCTGCATCGCATCGTCCGTCAGCTCCATGTACTTCAAGTCGAGATACTGAATGGGCTGCGTGGCTTGCAGTTGTCGAATTCCGGCGTCGGTGATGTGCGTGCGTCGGATTGACAGGTACGTTAGCTGCGGAAGTCGGGCGATGAACTTCATCCAGTGGTCATCCGCCTTGGGATAAGTGATGTCAACCTGCTGAATCGACTTGATCCATTGCAGCTGGGCAATGTCTTTCAGGTCTCCACGCCACTGATCGTTGAATTCGACGCGATAAATCTGTGAGATGCCATCGCCGAACACGGCGGAATGAGCGACCATTCCATGCTTCTCAAGCTGCTCCAACGCATAGGTCTGGCGACGCTGCGCGAGTCGCGCCAGCTCGGCACGCGCCTGGTGAGCTGCGGGGGTCGTCCCTCGTGACAGCTCGTCAAGCAACTCGGTGGCCATGCCTTCGGCCACGACCTCGTCGGCAACCGCGATTCGCTGCAGCACTGCGATTGCGCGCACGGACGCCTCCGTGTCGTTGCGGTCCAAGGCAGAGCGAATGGCGGGGACCGCCTTGGGCCCGGCGCTTCGCAGTTGCTGCACCGCCAGCTCCCGTTCCAGGAACGAGTCGCTCGACAGCTGTCGTACCCACTGCAACAGGTCCGACGCCACTTCGGGGGGCTTGGGAGGCTCGCTGCGCAGGCTTGGCGCCGCACACAAGAGGCAACATGCGGCGAGGATTACCCCGGCAAATTGTTGGCAATGTCGCATGGCAACTCGTGCGGCTTCGTGACCCGAATAATACGCTCACCTCAGTTTACCCCTGGTTTGCAATTCGGGGCAAGAATGAAAGCGATCGCGCGTCAGCCCCCTGACCTGCTGGAATTCCGGGAAGGAAACCCGAAGCGTCAGCGAGGGATAGCCTGCTTGAAAACAGCCGACTTCCGGGAAGGAACGCCGAAGCGTCAGCGAGGGATAGGCTGCTTGAAAACTGCCGACTCATTGAATGGAGGCCCGCAGCTTAAGTGCGTCGGACTCAGGAAAAGCCGTGCTCGTCGGCGGGGAAGGCGCCCTCGCGGACCTCCTCGCAATAGTCCCGAATCGCCTGCTGAATCGCGTTTCCCACGTCGGCGAACTGCTTCACGAAGCTGGGGGTATAGCCGCTGGTCATTCCGATCAGGTCATGCAGCACGAGCACTTGGCCGTCGCAGCCGGGCCCGGCGCCAATGCCGATGGTTGGAATCATCAACTGTCGGGAAATGCTGGTCGCCACCTCCGTGGGCACACATTCAATGACGATGGAAAACGCGCCGTGATCCTGAGCGGCGCGCGCGTCGGTCAGCAGTTGATCCTCGTCTCGTTGCACGCGGTATCCGCCCATCATGTGCACCGTCTGCGGGCGCAGCCCGACGTGGGCCATCACGGGAATGCCCGCAGTCACCAACGCCTCAATGAGCGGCGCCTGCTTGGCTCCTCCCTCCAGTTTGACCGCCTGACAACGCGTTTCTTTGAGCACTCGGCCCGCCTCATCGATGACGCGCGACGGCTCGCATTGATTGATGGGAAACGGCAGGTCGGCGACGACCAACGCTTGCTTGGCGGCCCGCGCGACCATCTCGGCGTGGTAGATGATCTGATCCAGCCGAGCCGCCAAGGTGTTCTCGTGGCCCTGTACGACCATCGCCAGGCTGTCGCCGACCAGGATTCCGTCGACTCCCGCAGCGTCGGCAAGTTTGGCGTGAGGGAAGTCGTACGCTGTGACCATCGCGATTTTCTTTCGCTGCTGTTTCAGACGCAGGAACTTCGGCACGGTCATTCGTGGGTCGGATGTCATGAGATGCTCAAGTGGCGGCGGGGGTGCGCCATCGGTTGGGGTTGCCTGCCTCCTCGCGGTGGCAGCGGTTGTGTCGGTTGCATCAGCCGCCTGTTGAAGCGGCCAGACATGGATCACGCGCTGGCGTCGTTCCTTCACGGTAACAGACACCACGCCTCCGCGACAAAGGGCCTACCGATTCGATCCCTCGCTGACGCTTCGGGTTTCCTTGCTGAGGGCGGTGGGCTGCGACGATTCGATCCCTCGCTGACGCTTCGGGTTTCCTTGCTGAGGGCGGTGGGCCTACCGATTCGATCCCTCGCTGACGCTTCGGGTTTCCTTGCTGAGGGCGGTGGGCTGCGACGATTCGATCCCTCGCTGACGCTTCGGGTTTCCTT
>JAGQPF010000503.1 GCA_020426845.1 Planctomycetales bacterium | reverse complement strand
CCAACTTGAGTGCGACAGCGGGGTTGGCTGTTTCGCGAGGTATCTTGCCAATCACCGCCGACCCGCGTTTACACCTGGAACCACTCGCCCATCCCAGTGTCACTGTATACAGCCTCGGCCAATACTCCAACGACCAGTATTCAAACGGCAAGTTCTACATCGACGGTACACGCAGCTACCAAGCTCGTCGAATTGCTTCGGACACCGGCTTAGATTCCCAAGAGGATTCCAGCGATGCGTGAATGGGAAATCGCTTTCCTGCGAAAGCTCCGCGACGCTTCCGCCGATGGCGTCACCCAATCCAGTATCCCCAAGCGTTGCCACGCGATCGTGAATGCACTCCGAGCGTGTGGAGCCGCCGACTACCTGCCATCGGCTGCAGGTCGCGGCATTCGTTTGAGAATCAAAAGCGAGACCTCCTTCAAAAGGTTCGTTGACTCACGCTGTCCCGCTGGCTTGGACATCGACCCGAGTGAGATCCAAAGCCACGCCGACGCCATCGTGCATCTCGCAGACGCCAAGGCATTCAATCAGCCCATTGCCGAAGGGGTTTTCATCCGAGCGACCAAACCCAACATCATCATCCAATCCGTTGACACCGGCGACACTATTCCCGTCAGCCAACTGACGGCAAGTACCGGCTGCGCCGCAATTCAGCTGTCCGACAAACGATCATGGACGTTTCAAGGCAGCGTTGCAGTCGTCGAGAATGCCGACGCCTTCTGGCTGCACGAGCGAGTGATCCCTTTTGTTGACCTCGTCATCTTCGCCAGCGGAAGAATGTCAGGCCGCCTACTCGACTGGTTTGCCTCATGCTAACGATCGCTTAACAGCTACCGGTATCGATCATTAAGGATCGACCACATTCTGTTTACTTCCCCTCTTCCTTCGCCTCGTTTGCTTCGCTGGCGTTTGCTTCTGGTCAAAGGCAACTTTGATCGGTCTACTTCTCTGTTTTCTTCATCTGTTCGGCCGACCGGCAGGCGGATTATTCTGGATATAGATACCTGCTGTTGAGATGTGCCCGAGAGGTCAACGCACGACCTCCCGGGCGGATCCGAGGGAGAAAGCACCTCCCATGGGATACTCCCAGAATAATCAAAGTTCTCGCCAGGCCGCCACCGTCCGTCGACGCTGGCCCCTACGGCTGTGTCTGCGCAAGGGCTGTGGAAATCGCTTTCGACCGGGCGTCTGGAACCAACGCTACTGTCAAGAACCCGCTTGCCGGCGCGAAGTTCGACGGTGGTTTGCTGCCCGGCGGCAGCGAAAGCGAAGGGCTTCGGCAACGCATCGACAACAACATGCGCAAGCCGAACGACAACGAAGGATTCAGAAGAAGCAGCAAGCCAGCGGTCAAAACACCTCGCCCACCGCCGCAGCCGATCAACGCCGCGCGTGGTCACGCAGCAAACATTTTCACGAAGAATTTTGTGACCGGCCCGGCTGCTACCAGCCCCGCAGAACTTCTCCCCGCGCCCCGGCCAAATACTGTGACGACGACTGTCGGCAGGCCGTTCGCCGCGTGATGGATCGTGAACGTAAGTGGAAGCGGCGCAACACTTCGCCGCGTCGTCCGCCCTCCATGTTCAAGGACTCCCGGCACGGCAACAAGTCTGCCGCTTGGCGGTCACCAGAGGACAGTCAGCCGCATCGGCAAGCGGGCAGCGTCACCGGCGGAGGCGGCCAGCACGGACTCCGCAGTCCGCAACTATTCGCCGTCTTCTGAACGATCGCTATCTTGTCGAGCCGAAAACGTCACTGCCAATGACCTTCTCGGAGTCCGGACATGACCCACAAACGAATTCTCGTCGCCGATCGCGTGCGACAACCACCGGCCGACGGCTTCTCCTGGATCGACCGCCGCTTCCTGCATGAGTTTGCTGGCCGTCTCACGCACGATGCGATCGTGTTGTACTTCTTCCTGGCCGCCGTCAGCGACAAGCACGGCTTGTCGTACTGGAAAGACGCCACTGTCGCCGTGCGGTTGCGGATGCCGGAAGAAGCCGTGGTGGCGGCTCGCGATGAATTGCTGCAGCAGGATCTGGTGGCGTACCACCCGCCGCTGACGCAGGTCTTGTCGTTGCCCGTGCCGCAGCGGGTCGAGCGAGGCGGGCGAGGCGGGCGAGGCGGGCTGCACGGTTTGAACGCGCTGGCCGAGATCCTTTCGCCGCGGGACGAAGCGTAATCGAGTCCCTCGCCAGCTGGAAGCTT
>JAGQPF010000502.1 GCA_020426845.1 Planctomycetales bacterium | reverse complement strand
TCGCGCCGTGATCGCCCGAGCGTTGAAATCGCTCGCCAAGAACGTCGACCTAAAACGTCTGAAAAAAACCAAACGCGGACCCAAGAAGAAACCGCCAAAACGCGCGTCCGCAAAGGGCAAGCCCCACGTCTCGACACACAGGGTGCTTCAGGCAAGAACCAAGGCAAAATAGGCGACAGAAACCACCTTCAAAGGGCTGGAAAGTGAGACCCACGTTTCGAAGATTAGGACTCATCGAATCAACCGTCGACGCCTTTCTCAACAGCGTAGGTTTCGGTCCTGCGATTGAAGAATGAACGATGCATTTCCACGAAGAACTGCGAATCGTCACACCGACTTTATTGGATAGAACCCATAGCGTCCCACAGCTTGATTTCGTGAGAAGTGAATATAATTCATTTCACTGCGAAGTGATTCAGGAGGGTCTTTGTTTTCGAGGAGAATAATCTGAAATTCGGATGACGTTTTTACCATGTCCTCGTAGAAGGCAAGTTGTACATCTTCTTCGACATTGACTCGGTCCTTGTCTTTGTACGATGTCAATGGTGAATCAAGAACAACCATTCGTGGATGTCGGTCGCGAGCATGGTACATCAGATTGATCGTAAACGCGGCGTGGAGTAGGGCGCGAACACCTTTTCCTCGGCTTGTCCGATTCTGGCCGTTCACAACTATATCCACCGCATTCTTCTGCGGCTCGAATTCGACAGTGCCGACCTTGGGGAATCGCCAAACGCTTAGCCGCGATTCCAAGGTGTCGCAAAATCTTCTTCGCTCCCTGGTTAAAGACGCACTAGGGGTGGCTGCCGATTCGCGTTCGATTTGCGCCTTTGTGGGCCTCTTGCCAAGCTCGACTTGCTGAGATCTCAGGTATTCAAGACGCTCCCTTCGGTCAAGTTGCTGCTCGACTTCGATCCGCTTTGCAACCAAACGATTGAGCTCCTCTTTGGCAACAGCCAAATCGGGCTCAAGATGCTCTTGAACGCGACGTCCCACGTCCTTGATAGAGGCATTGGCGTTCTCGATTTGGCGTTCAAGCTCTCCGGCCTCTTTCGTAAGACCTTGAAGCGTTTCGTCAAGGTCCTCGATTAGCTTTTGGATCTTTGCCTTTTCGACGTTTGAGGCTTCCTGGATGCTAATCGAGTAATCTGATTCTTGGGCAATCTGCTCAGACGTGTGTTCGCCTAAAAGCTGGCCGCAAATGGGGCAATGACCTTCTCCGAGTTGCGATAAAAAATGATCCGACTCACCTAAGAAGCTGAGCCGCTCAAGGTCCGAGTTGTAATGCTCCTTAAGGAGAACGAATCTTTTGTCCAACTGCTCAATGACAGCCAATCTTGACCTTGAATCCCGGATCAATGCCCAGTGATTCTTTCGTTGGCTCAGCAAATCACGAACTTCCTCATTTGACCTCGCAACGTCGTTCGATGCACCTTCAATGGAGGCTACCAGCTTCTCAAGTTGATCCTTTAAATCGTCGCCAGGATTGCCCGCCTCTTTTTCCGCGTGCTCGATCAGCTTTGCCAGAAGATCGTGCTTGGCTTGCCATCCCGCTTGCTTAACTTTCACCTCAGGAACCTTGATGGCTTTGGAGTCATCTTCGCCCGTTAGGAAGTAGTTGAATATGCTGTTGTCCGCAGGAGCCGTTGCGTATTGACCACTCGGCCACACTGGGGATCGCGGATCAATGATTGCTGTTTCGGATATCAACGAAAAGTGTCTTACATCGCTATAACGAAGTCTGCGCTTTGTTCCATCAGCCTTCGTCCGGATCTCGACGTTTTGCAGTTTGGCAATCTCCAGAAGGAGATCGGGAATCGTATTTGACTTTCCTTTTTGGTGCGTTGCTAAACGAGCTTCGGGCGACGTGTCGGCAACCTCTTCCAACGGGCAGCCGTATAGGCTAAAGTCTCCTCCATTTTTCAGACTTCGCTCTAGCGTGAAAACCCTGTCGTCATGCTGAGAAACCTCTACCAAAAGGCGATCATATCCATCGTCCTCCGGAATAGATGTCGGCGGATCCTGCGTACCCAACATGTATCTAAGACATCCGAGCAGATAGCTTTTTCCGGTATCCGATGCTCCCGAGATGACGTTTAGGCCGCGCCGAAGCTCGACTAGCGCATCTGGCACGTCTTCGCCTCGGGAGCACACTTTAGAAATCCAAAACCCGTTTGTCATTCGCTTCCCCCCGATGATTCGTAAGGGTTGTCTGCGAATTCGACGCCCCATTTTCCAAGGTTGTCAGACACAAACCTTTCAAGATCAGTGTCGGACATCTGGCCAAAACGCTGATTTATCCAGGAGGCAATCTTTTTTGCCTTGCGCGCGTACTCCGACTCGAAATAGTCGAGGAACGCTCCCGCAAAACTGGCGGCTTGATATTCGACCCCGAAACTGCCAAATTGCTGAATCGCTAATCCTTTAGCAACGATTAGCGTCAGGCCGCGTTGAACGATCTCTCTACGGACGAGTATCTCTCCCGAGCGAAACGGTGACTCCGCGTGGAGGCTCTCCGGACCGCCTTCTGCATCACCTGAATGCGAAAGAAAGTAATCGTAGGTCACCAGGCGTTTAATATCGCATCGTCTTGGGTAAACGGCATGCAGGATGACTAGCGATCTCATGCCGCACTCCACGGGCGTATTTATAAGGTCTTCCCTAACCATCTTTCCCTCCCGACTCTCGAACCCAGGTCAATCGATCATCATTGGCAAGCTGATGACAGATGCCGCTGAGACTCTGAACCTTGAGATAGGGTTTTAGCGGATGCTCGCCTAGAACAAGACATGTTGCTGTTCTTGTTGTTTCGTTTACTCGCTCAATCGCAGTTGAAAACTCCGATTCGGCAACCTCGACCACGCCATCATGCACCTCGTCCTGGATCGTGCTAAATTCAAATCCATCAGGCAGGCTTTCGCGAGCAAATTCGCGAATAGTCTCCGCGTAAAAGAAGCGTTCACGAGAACGGTTGAAATGTCGTGATACCGTTGTGGTTGTCGACCCCAGTAGGGAATTGGCGTTGATAGTTGTGTCCCCAGAATCATGGATATACACAGCAATCAACTGCTCAATGTACCGGGACTCACTGCTGAGGAGGGATGCGGGAACCGTTGTGGCTGGAAGCGGTTTTGTGAGTCCTCCCCCAAATCTCTGCGCAAAACGATGTGTCTGACGAAACTCGTTGATTACCTCCAAGATCGGCTTGGGCTTAACAATCGAAAAGTCGAAGTCATTTACGAATTTTTCAAAATCGCCTTCAAGCTTTACAGCGTCCTTGCCAATCGTCAACAGTGGCCCCTTGGAGGCGTCTTGCCACCGTTTCTTGAGCGGCGTTAATATGTCGCCACCTGGTGCCAACATATCACCGAGACTCGGGCCTACATCCTTGGGCGCAACCACGAACAGGTTTCGTGGGCGCGGTATCGCTTTGGCATAGACATGCTTACAAAGCTTTGCCAGTTCTGGATAGAAGTCGCCAGGTGCTAATGCGTCCTTGTAGTGCTTGCATTGATATACGTCGCATATGACTGGATTGTTTTCAGTTACATACCCAATAACATCGCGGCCCCGATCACCGGCTCCGCCAAAGTTCATTACTCGCGCATAATCGCCACAGATTTCTTTGAGATAGAAGAACGCCCATTCTTCAATGAATTCCTCGAATTTGTCGGCAGAATAACCTTCGACATATTCCTTTGGCGCAAGTCTCGGCCCGGTCAGAATTTGCTCGGCGGTACATTCCGGAGGAGTGGTTGGTCGGGTGACATCGGAAAGAGTCATCAGTTGTGCCCAGATTTCGTCAACTCAAAGTTGAGTCGCCCGTGTATCATCGACGCCATGTCAATTGACAGGCGATCGATGACCTTGCGAATCATATTTGACCAATTTTAGCGAACTTGCGTCGCAAGTGCGAGCAAGAGAGTCGGTGGTTTCCTACGCGCATTACTAAGTGCTCCTACGCTTTCCATTTGTTCCACTCGACCGTGCTTGGAAAGCAGGAGTGGGAAGAACCTACGACCGACTCGCGCGCGATTGCACTGGCCCCAACACTTGTCAGGAAGCCTGCAATGCCGGTATTGCAGCAGTTGCAGATTCCCGTAGCGTCCTCGGAATAGTGCAACTGCGCGCGCCCTTACGAATTTGCCGTATCTCGCGTTCTGGATTTTGCACGATTGGGTCGTGCACGCGCACACTTGCCGGCTCGATTCTTACCTTTCTCCCAGGTGAAATTCTGCTCCGGAAGATTCCAGAACCACCTTCCATTGACCTTGCCGGGCACCTTCTGCTTGATCGCAGTCGACTTCTTGATTGTTAGTTCGTTCGCCAGTCAGGCACCTACGGCCGACTAGGATGGCGAGTTCCTTGGCTGGCGTGGGCCGCCTTCCCCGAGAACTGTTTCGATCATCTTAATACAACGCTGAATTTTTGTTGTCTGATTGGCAGGTGTGCGATCGACGATGTCTCCGGCCCCAAACGATGTGGCCTCGTGCCACCGAACGTGACTGACCTCCCCTGACTTCGCGATGCTGTAAACAATCGATTCAGGAATTGGTCCAAGACTGTTTTTCTGGCTCGCGAGAACAAATCGATTTTCTTTCTCTGGGTGTCTGCTAACAACAAGGTTGGATCGAACGGCGGCAGTGAAGGCAATGGCCCTCTGTGCCGCGATACATTGAGTTTCCGCCTGCCCGCTTATTCAGGTGCCTCAGCATCAAGACTGTTGCTCCCGTTCTCTCGGCAAGTACTTTCAATGCTGAGAGGCATTCTCTAACACGCGTATCCCGATTCGAATCGATTTCCCCTCCTAGTAACGCCATGATCAGGTCAACGATGATGAGGTTGATTTGTTACTCTTTTACGAGGGTGCGATCTGCCTGGTGCGACAAAACGCGGGAGTTTTGGCGACAGCGTAACCGGCGTTCCGCCGTGTTGGTCTCATAGTGAGATGGCTGGAGTGTAGCCGGAGACGAGGCTTCTGTGGAGGTGCGCATTGGCCACCTCCTTTTCGGCTCGCCATTCCGGGAAGTGTCGCCAATGGTCGCTTTGGAATGCAGCTCGAACGTCGAGCATGGCACGTGCTCCTTCGAGCGTCCAGCGCATGCCGCTGCGTTCCATGCGGTCCTTGGCCAAGTGTCCGCAGGCGCCCTCAACCGCTCCACTGGCAATCGGGTATCCGAGGGCGAGGTATTCGCGATACCGCATTCGCTCGGCGTTCTTGGCAAAGTAGCTGCAGATCTGCTCGAGTTGCTCGAGTTGCTGGCGAGGATCGCCTTTCAACTGACGTCGCGTCGCCAGTTGACGCAAGCCGCGAATGACGGTGTGGACTTCCCCGTTCAGTATTCGGGCCAAGCGGAGTCGCGTGAACTGCTTTCGCGTTCCTTCATCTTGCTCGAACAACTTAGCCGCCGACCAGATGTAGGATGCGACGTGCAGAATGTCGAGGATCGGCACCGTGCGGGCGTTGAACTCAAGGTACATGCCAACCGTGTCCCAAAGGCTCTGCTGTCCGTCGATCAAGACGACCAAAGCGGGTCAACCTTTTGTCGTCCTCCGTGTTGACGGATGGTCCCGGGTCGCCGTGGCCCTGTAGGCTCACGAACAGAGCCATTGCACTTTTCCCGATCTCCAGCACGCTGCGAAAAACGGATCACTCCACTTTGTCGAAGGACTCTCCCTCCTGCGCCGCGGAATTCACGATGCCCTGCAGCTGATCTGCAAGCTGTCGAAGTTGCTCCCCCGCGGCCAAAACTTCTGCAGCACAGGGCTTGTCACACGACTTTGTTTTCGCGACGCTCATCGTTGCGGCCTCCTTGCCTTGGTGATTCGGATTTTGCTAACCCAATCATGGCAAGTTGGCCGTTTTTTGTTTTCCCAGATTCTGCCGCTTTCCGGATCTAACCCGCGGAACGCCGGTTACGCTCGGCAGATGGAGGGCTGAGCCGAGAGGAGTAAGTAGCAGTCACGATTCAATCGACATCTTGAAGGAGATCTGTGAGAGCAGCACCGCCCCGTATTACTACGGGGCTTTTGTTGGTGGCCGCACAACCATTCAATCAATCGTGGAGAGCGCGGCTACACAACATTGTCTCGGGGAAGAAGTTCTTGCCACAGGCCGAAGTTTTTTTGAAAAAAATGAGAAACCTCGCGGACGAAAATAAAGACGCGCATTAGTCTTGTAAATGGGACAATTGTTCCAGACAGAAAAACCAGGACAAGTGTAACAAAAAACCCCAAGCCACTAACGTGACCTGGGGATGCCAGAGCGGTTGGCTCCGACGGTGCAACCTCCATTCTCATCGACTGGAGCGTCTCTTGCAAGCCGTCTCTGGCTCCCCATTTCCTGCATCGCGCTACCTGTACGCGCACATATCGGGAGAGACCATGGACATCGATCGCTTCGTGCTGGCTGTTGCCATCACCTTCTCCGTGGGCTTCATGTTGAAGTCCGTTGCCCCGTGTTTCCTCGCTGGCGGCTTGTCCTGGATTTACCCAGAAGCCGCAAGGCCAGTGTCCGTCGCATTGCTTGCAGTGATCATGTGGTGGCAGTGGCGAAACCCAAGAGGCACTTGGGTTAAATTCAAACCCGTCAAATGGAACTGGAAGGACGAGGACATCATCGACGCGGACTTCGAAACATTCAGGCTGATCGTCTCTCTGATTGCTGGTGGGATCTGTGGGGGATGGAACCTCCCCAAGAATGCGACGGATGAACAGATGAAAGGCGCTGGGGTCTTGGCTCTGATAGTGGCTGTTTTCATCTTCTCAGCGTTCAGGATCATCTTAATCTGTTGCGGAGTGTTGGCGTGTGTGTTTCTCGCCTACAAGCTCGCCCCGATGGTGATTCAGTGGTGCCACGGGAGCACGAGGGACATTCCTGCTGCGTGGTATCAAAGGCAACCACGAGGAAGAGGATTGATTGACCTCGCGGAGGAAATTCGGAAGTGCAGATGAATTGAAGAAGTGCAGGAACTTCTGGACTTTCAGGACCGTAACGGCAACGGGCTAGGCCTCCCATGGAGTGGAGGAGATGACGAATGACTCGTGCGATGCGCAAGGAGCGAGAAAGGCAGCGGCGGCGTGAAGCGTTTGAAGTCATCATTGGTCACGATCTTGATGGCAACCTCGTCGCCGTGGACTCGCGTTCAATTCAAAAGCACATCCTGATAGCTGGGAAGCCTGGATACGGAAAATCCGCAGTTAATCGGCTCATGGCATTGCAGATGACTTGTCACGGACAGGGGTTTGCGATGTTAGACAAGGACTCGAAGACGGCGTGGGATACGCTGGTGGCGATCCCCCCCCTGCTGCAACATCCTTGTGATCCATGTGTGCCGAAAGGCATGGAGCGAGTATCGCTGCTTGAATTCTTCAACCATCCGGTGAAATAAATCGACAGTTCACAGCGTCTGTGGTCATGGCTGACCATTGGTGTTGCGGAAGATCGGCCCATCGGGGAACTGGCGCATCCGCCGTTTGGTAATCTCCAGCGCATTGTCGGTCAAGTAGACGATCCGATTGTCAGGCTTCCCCAGAGTGGTCGGGATCACCCATCTCTGGTTTTCCAGATCCACATGCTTTGCTGTAACCCGCAGTGATTCTTGCGGCCGACATCCACTCTTCCAATGGATCATCAATAGGTTTTTGAAATCCTGGTCCGTCTCGAGCATTTGCCGGTAATGCTCCTCGGCGACGATCAGTTCCTTCTTCCCTCATCGAGGCTTCTTGAGATGAGCCAGTGGACTGTGATCGATGTATCCTTGCTCCATTCCCCATCGGAAGACACGTTTGACCGACGCAATCGCATTTCGCTTGGTTCCGTCCTTCCAGTCACTGGGAGTCCACCCATCGCTGAGCAAGGAACGGACGGATGTCTGCTGTCCCGAGAGTACCATCGATTGTGACGGCGAACTGTTGCAGGCGGTCAAAGTACCAGCGATACGTTTCAGCGGCGCGGTGCTTCTGGCACCAATCGAGAAAGAGGTCGATCAAAACTACGACCGACTCAGAGGAGACGACAGGCTTCTTCGGCTGGGCAAGGAGCCGCTTATAGTCCTCGAGGGCAACATCCTTGTCGGCCCCCAGATTTACCTGGCGACCGTGCAGAGTTAGGTACCAGACGCCTCGTGAAGGGCGGTACCACGGCTTCGGAGCCTTCTTCATCACATCCTCCCGACTGCTGAAAACAGCGACGAGCCGAGAGCTTCATTCCGACCCTCGGAAGTGATGGCTTCCAGGGGGCTTTTTGTGACAAACGGTGGACAATTGGCCGTAAGTCTAGTACACCCCAGAGGATTCGAACCTCTAACCTTCGGTTCCGTAGACCGATGCTCTATCCAATTGAGCTAGGGGTGCTCAGTGGTAAGCGACTGATTTTACCGTGTTGGCGGCGGTTGGCAAGTCGGGTTGAGGCGTTCTTCGCGCTCGGCGCTCAGTGAGGCGAACAAACGCCGACGGTGTTGGCGGTGGCCGCGATGGCCCACTGTGGCGCGGGGCGATTTACGCGGCCGACTTGCGGCCGCCGTCGGCTGGCTTGCGGCCGACTTGCCGTCAGACGCTGGCGGTGGCTGAGGCGAGGCGGCGGCTTTCGGCCTGGCTGGTGTCCATCTGCAGGCTCATCGTGACCGCCCAACGGCCGTTGGCGTCGCCGCGGACGTGCCAGTGGGGCACCAAGGCGACCGATTGGTGGACGAGCTCGAAGCCGCCCTCCGATTGGCTGACCGTCGCCACCGGGTAGGCCCAAATTGAGCTCGGCTGGTCGAGCTCCAGGCGGACGTCAATCCCGAGCCATTCGTCCGTCAGCCCGAGCGACTGCTGGTGGTGCAAGTCCTGGGGCTCGCCCAGCTGCCCAAGCCGCTCGATGCCGGCATGGAAGAAGCGGTCGTCCGCGCCCGCGGGCAAGCCGGCCAGGTTCAGCTCCACGCCAAAGTGCAAAGCTCGGTCCGCCGGCAGACCCTCGAGCAAGTAGGTCAGCTGCAGCGCGCCGCCGCCCTCCTCGGCCGTGATCGCCTTGGTCAACGTGACCCGCCGCCCGTCGACCTGCCCTTCGCGACGCATCTGCACCTGAATGCGGCGGTCGTCACGCCGAATCTTGGCGTCGTAGCGGCCATGGACAAAGTCGCCGAGCTCCCGCGCCTCGCCAAGACTTACTGACTCGAGATTGGCGCCCTCGGCGAAGAAGTGGTCGATCAAGCTGTTCCGCTCGTAAGCGTCGTACTGCAGTCGTTGATCGAGCCCCTCCTGCTTGAACACCACGCGGTCGTGGATGCTCGCGACGTCGCCGCCCTGGTGATTCTGATGGTTGAGCACCTTGCGATGGTACTCTTCGGGGCGGCGCGTCATCGTGGCCAGCAGATTGTGGCGGATCGAACGCACGTCCAGCTCGTAGATCTGCCCGCCGCGAGCTGGCGCGATGAAGCAGTCGAACTTGTCGGTCGACAGTCGCACCTCTTGGCTGGCGTCGAGGTCGAAGTCGCCCGCGTCGGCGGAGATTCGCTGCCGTGGCTTGCCCTCGAGCTCGTCCAACAACACATCCGCCTCAATCAGGTTCTGATAGATGGCGTTGCGCAGATGCGGCAGATAGATGCCGCCGAAGGCGCCGTGCCAGTAGGGGCAGTTACACTGGCCGCGATACAGCGCACGCAGCGCCTGCTCCCAGAGATCGCCTTGCTGCCCGGCCTTGGCCAGTCGGTCCAGCCGCTGGCTGACCAGCAGCATCCGGCAGTACATCTCGTTCGCCTCGCTGTAGCGAACGCGGAAATTGCGCCAGTAACCGCCGCGGAGGAACCGCCGCAACGACTCCCAATTCGCGTCGTGCTCGTGGGCGTGGACCACCTCGAGATACTCGGCGTGCCGCTCGACCGGTAGCACCCACTCGGTCATCTCCCGATAGCTGCCGTCGGGAATGTAGACGCGGCCGCGCGGCGGGCATTCGTCGGCCGCCTCGGCCAACGTGCAGGTCCGCAGCCAGCTTTGGTTCTCCAACAACGCGTCAAAAAATTGCCGTAACCAGCCGTGTTCGTAGACGTGCGCCTTCGTGTCGGGCCAGGTGCCAAACTTCTCGCCGTCGTCGCCGAAAACCGCCACGGCGTTCGGATGCGTTTCGTGCAGTTGCCGCAAGTAGCCGATCGTCTCGCCCGGCGAGGCGAATGGAATCAGATAGCGCAACCGCTCGGAGCCGGGAAACAGCCGCATGATCCGGCCGTCGTCGTCGGTCAAAAACGCGCCGTCGAGCTGCTCGTTGGTCATGCCGGCGTTGCGGAAGTGCAGATCGTCCAGCACCGCGTACTCGACGCCGGCGTCAACCAGATCGCGCGTCAGCGACTGTTCCCAGACGCGCTCGGGCAGCCACATGCCTCGGACGCGGGCCTCCAGTCGATGCTCCAGCCACGCTCGATAGGTCTGAATCTGCCCGATGCGGTCGCGCGACGGCAGCATCGTCAAGATCGGCTCGTAGAACGCGCCGCCAATGATCTCCAAACGCCCGACGGCGACCAACGCGGCGAGCCGATCCAAATAGTCCGGATGGTTCGCATCGAGCCATTCCAGCAACGGCCCGCTGGTGTGCAGTGACAGATTAATGCCCGAGTACTGCTCGAAGACGTCCAAGAACGGCAGGTAACTGTCCTGATAGGCCTGTTCAATCACGCCCTCAAAGTTGCCGACGGGCTGGTGATTGTGCAGGACCAGACAAAAACGAGTGGTATTCATATCAGTCACAGTTCCCAAAATCTCGCGCTAGCGAATTCCTTAGCACGCGTCCCTTTTAGCGGACCGTCAAGTTGGTTTTCGGATTGGGAGGGCCGCTAAGTCGCGGTCGACCGCGAGTTTGGGGCGGCGTCCGACCCGTAGTTTCAACATTGACGGGGCACTAGGAAAGTCGCGCACGTTCCATAGACTCCAAGCTTTGCAAAAATCCGCCACAAGACAAGGCCACCAGCCAAGGGGCGTACATCACCTCATCGGCATCTCTTACGGAGCTTAGCGAGTTTTTCTAATCGGTAGAGATTGTGTCGGCCCTTGCGGATGAAACGACGTCGCCTGGCCATCGCCCCAAGGTTGAACCTCAAACTTGGGCCTCAAAGTTGGTCGTTATCTATCGGCCAAACGCTCGGCCAATCGCTCTGCGGCTTCGGCCGGGTCCACGGTGTTAATGTATTGATCGGTCGCCAGCTCGAAACCCGCCAGCTTGGCGACGCGTGGAATGAGCTCGAAGTGCCAGTGGTAGCTTTCGTCGACCGACGGCGATCCAACCGCCGGAGCCGTGTGCAACAGCCAGTTGTACGACACGTCCGCGATCATCTCCTCCCAGGCGCCCACAATCCGGTGCAACAGATCGGCGAGCTCCGCCAACAGCCTGTCATCGGCCAGTTCGAATCGCGACTCGTGGCGGTTTGGCGCGACCCAGACTTCGTAAGCGAAGCGGCTCGCGTAAGGGCAGAACGCCGTCAACCGATCGGTGCGAGCAACAACTCGCTCGGCGGTTTCACCAAGGCATTCGCAAAAGAAGCAGCGGCCGTGGCTCCGCAAGTAAGTCGCCGCTCCTGCCAGCTCGGCCTGCACACGAGTCGGCACGTCGCCGGTGGCTAACAACTGCGAGTGGCTATGCGCCAACGACGCCCCCGCTTCGGCGCCCGAGTTCTTAAAGAGCTGTGTGTAGGCAAACCCATCCGCCGCCGCTCGTCGCAGTTGGTCCCGATAGGCGACCAGCGTGCTTTGTTGCTCATGGGGAGTGAGCCCAGTCCACGACAGGACGTGGCGCGACGACTCGATAATCACCCCATGCCGTCCCAGCTCACCCTCCACCGCCGGGTAGCGATTGGGAACGACGCGACACGACCAATTCCCTTCACGGACGCCGTAGTCGACTCTTGGCTCGGGTGTTTCGGCTTCGTTTGCCGGGCAGAACGGGCAGCTCGGCGGGTCGTCCTCCAGGGCCGGCGCCGCCGAGAACTGAAACGGGCGCAGTTCGCGGTCGGATGCGACCAGCACCCGATCTCCCGTCAGTGGATCCCGACGCAGCGTCACCGTCTCTGCCTGGTCGCCATGGCGGCGTTCGTCGGGCTCGGCAGGGTTTCCTAGCACGCGTCGCCTTTGGTTCGCCGGATGGTCTCGTAGAGCTCGATGTACTGCCGAGCGCTTTGGCGCCACGACCAGTCCTGCTTCATGCCGTTCTCAACGAGCTTGTTCCAGCCCATTTGCGGTTGGTGGTACATCGTCGATGCCCGCCGCAATGCCTGGTCGAGCCGCGGCTCCTCATACGGCGCGAACGAAAAGCCGTTGGCCACGCCGTATCGGAAGGTGGCGGGCGTCGCGTCGCAAATCGTGTCGGCCAGCCCGCCGGTGGCGTGAACGATCGGCACCGTGCCGTAGCGCAAGCTATAAAGCTGATTGAGTCCGCAGGGCTCGTAGCGGCTCGGCATCACGAACATATCCGCGCCCGCCTCGATGCGATGCGCCATGCGTTCGCTAAACTCCAGCCTGACTGCCACGCGTTCGGGATGCGAGCCAGCCAGGTCCGAAACAAGCGAGTGATACTCGGGCTCGCCCGTGCCCAGAATGGCCCACTGCACATCCTCGCGATGCGCCCAATGCCGCATCACGGGGGCCAACAAGTCCCAGCCCTTCTGACTCGCCAAGCGCCCGATCACGCCGATCAGCGGCGTGCGAGCACATTCGGGCAACTGCAACTCGCGCTGCAGCGCGAGCTTGTTGACCGGTTTGGAATCCACCCAGTTGTGCACGTCGTAGCTTTGCGCCAGGTGCGGATCGTGCTCGGGACTCCACTTCTTGTAGTCGACGCCGTTGACGATTCCGGTCAGCACGTTCGCGCGTTCTTGCAGCACGCCTTCCAGACCGCAGCCGTGCTCGGGGGTCTGAATCTCCTGAGCGTAGCGGGGGCTGACGGTCGTGAGCCAATCGGCGAACACCAAGCCGGTCTTCAACAGGTTGAGCTGGCCGTAGAACTCCATCTCGTGATAGTTGAAATGGGACCAGTCGAGCCCGGTCAGCGCCATGTCCCAATGCCAGAACACGCCCTGGTAGGCAAGGTTGTGGACCGTCATCAACGACGCGATATTTTCATAGCCCGACGTGTTGGCGTATTCGAGCTTCAAGTACGCGGGAATCAGGCCGGTCTGCCAATCGTTGCAGTGCACGATGTCCGGCTTCAACTCCAACAGCCGAATCAGCTCCATCACGGCGCGCGAAAAGAACACGAACCGCTCACAGTTGTCCGGATAGTCTTCGCCATCCTCGCGGTAGAGCTGGTTGCGGTCGAAGTAGCTGCTCTGCCCGACGAGGATCACGGGGATGCCGTCGGCGAGTTCAGTGCGATACACCTCGCCCGAGACGGTCTTGCCACCGATCGGAACATCGAAACGGAGGTCGAGCTGCTCGATCGGCAAACCACTTTCCAGGGCTTGCCGATACGCGGGCATGATCACGGTCGGCTGGTGCCCCTCTTGCTGCAGCGCGACGGGCAAAGCGCCACAGACGTCCGCGAGACCTCCGGTTTTGGCAAGCGGCACGACTTCGCTGGTGGCAAGCAGAATCTTCATAGCAGTGAGCCTTGCTGGATCGCTTTCGGTCAGCGGAGATGGGAGAGCCGGGCAGCGGTGGCAGCTTTCGAAGTGTGATTTGGAGCCTATTGCACGCGAAATCGGCGCCGATGGGAAGGGGCATTTTCGCCGGTCGGCGGGGTTTTACCAACGTTGGCGATTTTTCTGGCCGTGCGCCCCCATATCGGCTCACAACGGCGTTGTAGACCCCGCAAACCGTAACGCTTTTCATTTTTATCAATGAACAGAATCGCACGCGCAGGGCACGTATATTGAGGAAGAACAGCCTGGTTGGCCGAGTTCGCCGGTTCGCGTCCCTCCCAAAGTCCCCACAAGGCACGGCGGGAGTGATCGATACAACGCAATACAACGCGAATTCCTGCGAGCAACCCCCAACCGAGGGCTCACGTTTGGCATGCTTCCCGACCGTTGAACAACAGCCGCTTTCATGCCGGACGTACCGTCAATTGAAGAACTTTGGTTTGAACATGGGGAGAGAATTCGCCGGGCAGCCTTGATGCTTTGCGGCAATGCGTGGGACGCCGACGACTTGGTTCAGGAGACCTTTGCCACCATCGCCGACTCACCTCGGGCATTTCAGGGCAGAAGCGCCGTCTACACCTGGATGTACGGCATTCTGCTGAATTTGGATCGCCGACGCCGACGCCGTGCCAGCACGCATCAACGCAAGGTCGCGACTCTGCAAGAGCAGCCACCAGCCACGCCCGGGGAAGCCGGTCCCGATGCCCAAGCCATCGCGGCCGAATGGAAAGAGACGCTTTGGAGCCGCGTCCACGAGTTGCCCGAACGACAGCGGCAAACACTGGTGTTGCGATATAGCGAGGACCTGAAGTACGAGGAGATTGCCGAGGTGCTGGAATGTCCGGTCGGCACCGTAAAATCCCGGATCTATCACGGCTTGCTCGCCTTGCGACGCCTGCTGGGCGAAGACTCCGAACACTCGCCCGCCACGGATCACCAACACCACTCCTAACCTTACCATTCAAGTCGATTCCATTTCCCTTCACCCTGACCTGACGACTGCCCTTGCTGCGCTGACGGTTCAGCCGGCCCAATGGCCAACAACACGCCACTGCATCGCCTTCGACACATCCAATCGCCATGACTCCCGACTCCTCCATGCCGCCGTTTGACGCCGAGCCCGCCGCGCCCTTGGACGAGTTTGGCGAGTTGCTGCTGCCGCTCGAATTGCAGCAATTGGAGCTGCAGTTGCGAGACGACGCGTCGCGACTCGCCGCCCAACTCAGCGAGAGAATGCCGGCGACACGAACACCGCTGGATCGTCCACTGCAGCGGCCACGCCGCTTTGGCGCGGCGATGCGGCTGGCAGCCTTGGGCTCCGTTGCGGCCGCAGTGGTCTTGATCTGGACGTTTGGTCCGACGCCGGCGCCGCTGCGGCGTCCCGACGGCTCGCGTCCAACTCCCTCCGTCGCCACCCATGACGCCATCACTCCGACCGGCGCCGTCGAACTGCCTTGGCAGGAGCTTTCGAGCCCCGAACTGGAAGGCGCCTTGGATGCGTTGGAAGGCGAACTGACGACGACCCTGATCTCCATTTGACGCGACATCGACATCGATCGCGCTGACTCACGCCACCGCTGACACACCGCCACCCTCGCGACTCATGCCCCACCAATCGGCTCTGGATTTGCGAACCACCCACCGCTCGGCGCGGCTTTGCCTGCGTCTATGCGTCCTCGTCGGCGCCACGGCGCTGTTGTGGGGAGCAACCGACGTTTCGGCGCAGCCACCTTCGTTTGAAGTCGCGACCGCCAAGGCGAACGCGTCGCTCGTGACGGTGCGAATTGCGCTGCCGATCCCGGATCGCCCGGCCGATCAACTGGGCGCGGCCGAGCAGCCACTCAATCGCGTCGTGGTGTGCACGGGTGTGGCCGTCGGCAAGTCGCTGATCGCCACGTCCGCCTACGCCTCGGCCGACGCCTCGATCAAAGTCACCACGCCGCTGGGCCAGCGCGTCGACGGCAAACTGCGAGTGATCGATGAATACAGCGGCTTGATGTTGGTAGAGACGCCCGACCTCGAATTGCCGCAGCTCAAGCCGGCCGACAAGGAGCCGGCCGCCGGCAGCTGGGTTCTCGGCGCGGCCGCCTGGGGCGCCGAGCCGCCCGTCGTGTCGTTTGGCGTGCTCAGCGGCGTGAATCGAGAGAAACCCGGTTTTCCGCCGATGCTCCAATGTGATCTCCGCACCGTGGAAACCTCCAGCGGCGCGGCCGTGCTGGATATTGAGGGACAACTGCACGGCCTGGTCGTGGCGGTGGAGCGCGTGCGACCGCAAGGCCTGACCTACGCCGTTCCCGTCAGCCATGTGCAGCGGCTGCTGAGGCGTTGGCAGGATCGGGTCGAGGAGCTTCAGCAAACCGACGCCAAGTCGGATGAGGTAGTGGTGTTGCGGCGACGCCGCCCCGAGGCCGGCATGGTGCTCGAAGGGCAGTTCGATGACGACGGGATGCCTCACGTCATCGTGCAACGAGTCCGCGAAGGCGGTCCTGCGGAGCGAGCGGGAATTGGCGAAGGGGACGAGGTGCTGTCCGTCGATGGCGTGCAGATCCGCTCGGTCTACGAGGCCGTTCGCCCCGTGCTCAGCCGTCAGCCCGGCGATGAATTGTTGTTCCGCGTCAGCAACATGACCGGCAAACGCGATATCAAATTGGTGCTCGGCGGCGGAGTGGTGCTGCCCAGTCCGTCGCTGGAGACCATGAGCGATTTGATTCGCCCCAAGCTGAACATTGAAGGCTTGCCCGGCGGAGTGCGAGTCCGCACCAATGACGGGTCCCGCGACTTGGCCGCGACCGACAACGACGCTCCCGAGCCGGCCGAAACATCGATGCAGTTGTTGCAGCGAGCGTTGGAACGCTACCAGCGAGTGATCGCCATCCAGCAACAGGAATTGCAGCAGTTGGAAGAGGATCGCAAGCGAGACAAAGCGTTGCTGGAAAAGCTGAGCCGGCAGCTGGAGCAGTTGGAGCAGTCCAGGAACTCGGCCGCCCCGGCTTCGAACGACTCAGCGAAGTAGGGCTGGCGAAGTAGGGCGGCAATACACTGCTTTTTCCGGGCCCCCGACGCGTGTCCCCAGCCACCCCTGGCCAAGTGGTGCGCCGGTGCTAGATTGGGACGCATGTCGCATTCGCTGAATCCGGCCCAGCGCGAGGCCGTGGAAACACTTTCCGGCCCCTTGCTCGTGCTGGCTGGCGCCGGCACGGGAAAAACGCGCGTCGTCACGTATCGAATCGCCCGGTTGATCGCCACCGGCATCGCCCCTAATCGCATTCTCGCGGTGACCTTCACGAATAAGGCCGCCAAGGAGATGCAAGAGCGAATTCGAGGCCTGCTCGGCAAACGCATCTCCAAGGATTGCCAGCCCTCCATCTCCACGTTCCACTCGCATTGCGTGAAGGTCCTGCGGCGGCACATCCGCGAGCTGGGCTATCCCGAGCGGTTCGCGATCTACACGCGAGGCGACCAGGAGTCGATCGCGCGCACCGTGTTGCGCGAGATTCATGTGCCGGACACGACGCTGCGGCCCGGCGATCTGCTGAACATGATCGGCAATTGGAAGACGCATGGCGTGACGCCGGCCAAGGCGGCCTCCCGCGCCGAGACCGACAAAGAACACTTGGCCGCCAGCGGGTATCGTCGCTACCAGCGCGCGCTGAAGAACGCCGGCGCCGTCGACTTTGACGACCTGCTGCTGTGCACCGAGGAGTTGTTCCGCAAGCACGAGCCGATTCGGCTCGAGGAGGCCGGACAGTTCGACCACTTGCTGGTGGATGAATACCAAGACACCAACGGCACGCAGTATCGCATCATCGAGTCGCTCGCGCGCGACCATCGCAATCTCTGTGTCGTGGGGGACGACGACCAGTCCATCTACGGCTGGCGAGGCGCCGAGGTCCAACACATCCTGCGGTTCAACCGCGATTGGCCCGAGGCGAAGGTGGTGCGACTCGAGGACAACTACCGGTCAACCGATGCAATCCTGAGCATGGCGAATCGGTTGATCGCCTTTAATCGGCACCGACACGACAAGGTGCTGCGGGCAGCGCGCCCAGGCGGCGAGCGGCCGCGGATCGAACAGTACAAAGACGAGGAGCAGGAGGCGCAGGGGGTCGCTCGGGCGATTCAACGCCAACTACAACAACCCGGCGTCGAGCCGCGCGACTTTGCGATTCTGTTTCGCACCAACGAGCAACCGCGGCCGTTCGAAACGGAGCTTCGCAAGGCAAAAATCCCCTACATTCTGATCGGCGGCAAGTCGTTCTTCGATCGCAAGGAAGTCAAGGACATCCTCTCCTACCTGCGCGTGATCCACACGCCCGAGGACGAGACCTCGTTAAAGCGAATCATCAATACCCCGCCGCGCGGGATCGGCGCCAAGTCGATCGAATCGCTCACGCGAGTGGCCGTCGAGCGAGGAACGTTCATGTGGAATGTCCTCTATCAAGCCGGCACCATCTCGGGCGTGACCCGCAGCGCCGCCGAGGCGATCGCCAAGTTTCGCGGACTCGTCCAGAGTCTGCAAAAGCAGGCCGAGGGCGGCGATCTGGTCCAAGTCACTCGGGATCTCATCGCCAAGATCCGTTACCACGACGAGCTGCAGCGGATCTACAACGACCCGGCCGACGTCGAGACACGCTGGAACTCGGTCGAGGAGCTCGTCAACGCCGTCGGCGCCTATCAGTTGAAGGCGAAGCGCCCCAACCTGGGAGACTTTCTCGACGAGATCGCCCTGGGCGACCGCGACGACGATCGCGACAAGGAGAAGGAGCTGCAGCGAAACGGCGTCGCCTTGATGACCTTGCACAGCGCCAAAGGATTGGAGTTCCCTAACGTGTTCCTGGTGGGGATGGAAGAGGGCATTCTGCCGCACAAGCGATCGGTCGAGTCCGGCGACGACGCGATGATCGACGAGGAGCGGCGACTCTGTTACGTCGGCATCACTCGCGCCCAGGAGCGACTGGCGCTGAGCCTGACCTTGACGCGAATGAAGTGGGGCAAGGCGCGGGACACGATCCCCAGCCGGTTTCTGTTTGAAGCCATCGGCCAGGCCGACCAGTCGCGCCATGCCGAGCGAACCGACGAGTCGGAGCAGCCCGGCTCACTGCGCAAGAAGCGTCCGACGCGCACGCGGCGTTAGAATGCGGCGTGTTTAGACCGCGTCGTGTGTTGACGCGAGTTAGCTTTCTGACTCGGGTTTGCGAAACAGGTCGAGAAAGCGGTCCTCATACTCGGCGAAGACGCCGAGCTGGTCGAGCAGCTGCTTGAGTTCGTAGGATTTTGAGCGATCTTCGCGAGACTGGCCAAACAGCTTCTCGATTCGCTGCCGGTTCGACTCGCTCAGGCCCTCTTCGTCCCCGAGCTCCACGCCCGCCTCCTCCTCGGGCTCCGCCTGTCGCTGGATCGCATGCTCGATCTTTGCCAGCAGCTCACCCAGTCGCTCATCCATAGCCCGCGCCTCCTTGGCCAGCTCGGCGGTGTCGAGTTCGATGTTGCCGATCATGGTGAACACTTTGAGCACGGCAAGTGACGCCTTGGGAAACGGCAACTGGGAGAACAGATGTGGCATCTCCCCCAAGAGACACGCGCCCCGCAAGCCCATTTCGGCGGCGACGCCCAGCAACACTCCGTTGAGCCCGCCGATGTGGCCATCCTGCAGGATCTCCAGGTCGAGCTCCTGCAGTTCGGCGAGACTTTCGGGATCGGTGGCGGCGCCGAACACTCGCGAATCGTGCTCGGGATGCATCTGCGTGGCCATCGCCGCGAACGTGAAGACGCGTTCAACCCCAAGTTCAAGCGCGTAACGGATGAGCCGCCGGCAAAAGGGATATTTGCCCGCGGGCGGCTGGGCTTCGCCGAGAAACAACACGATGTCGTGTTGGTGTCCGCCATCCTGCCAGACAAAGATGCGGCTTCGCGGCAACTGGCTAGGCCGAATCAGCCCTTCCTTCACCTCGACGTGGTCGACATCAAACAGCTCGGTCGCGGCAAACTCCGTGTGCAGGTGCATGCCGAGCTTGGCCATCAAATAGTACCCCGCGCTAATCGCCACGTGGCCCATGCCCGGCCACACGGCGATCAGCCAGGGTTTATTCAACTTCATTTCTTCGGGCATGGTGCTCCGGGTTCGTCAAAGGTGGATCAGCGCAAAGTGATCAGGGGGTCAGGACTTGACCTTGATGTGTCGCGCGGCGGACTCGGGCGTCTTGGGCAACGACACTTTCAGCACCCCGTCCTGGTAGGTCGCTTCGATCTTGTCCTCCTGCACCTCGCAAGGCAGCAGCACCGATCGCGAGAATTTTCCGGAACGGCGCTCGATGCGATGGAAGGTCTCGTTCTTCACCTCTTTCTCTTCCTTGCGCTCGCCGGTGATGGTGAGCTGGTTGCCGCTGACTTGAATGTCGATGTCCTTGGCCGTGACGCCGGGCAAGTCCATGCGGAGACTAATTGCGTTCTCCGTCTCACTCATGTCCAGCGGCGGCGCAAGCAATTTTCCGCCCCAACCGTCGCCCCAACCGTCGCCCTCGTCCGTCCAATATCGCTCCATCAGCTCCTCGAGTTCGCGATACGCCGAAAACGGGCCGCGTCGAAAGATGGGCGCCATGTTGCCGCGTCGTTGAGTAATGGTTGTTCCCGCCATGATTTGCTCCTTTGCAGTTTTCTCAACGGAAAGCCAATTGCCACAGGATCTCATGCCCTGCCGAATCGCTGGGCGCGTGCGGCAGTCCCATTTGGCAGGTCGTCGCATTCCGAACAGATGTTGCTGAGACCGTTCGAACTGACAACATCCAGCCGGTCCTCCACATCGGCCAGCTCATCAAACTCGCCAATGAATCTCCAGAGCACACGCTTCAGTCCCTCGGTGGGCACTTGTCCGCGCACCGTGAGCACGCCGTTGGCACAATGGCACTCAACGTTGCTGAAGAAGTGGGCGTAGGTTGCGTTCTCGTCCATGCGGTCCCGCAACTCCGCCTCGATCGCTTCGTCCAACGACTGCAGACGACGATCGATCTCCGCAGCATCCGGCCTCTCGACGCGATTGGGGTTGGAGGGCTGAATGTGCGGAGGAGTGGATGGTTGAGGCGTCATGGCTTATCCCTCTGCCGAGAGATTGGCGGACGACGGCAACTGCGAGCCGTCGGCTTCGCGGAGTTGAGCGGCCTCCTCAGCCTCCTCCGCCTCCAGGCGCCGGCGCACCTCCTCGCGATGAATCGGCACGTCGTGGGGCGCTTTGAAACCGAGCTTGACACGATCGCCCGACACAGCGACCACGATCAACTCAATGTCCGGCCCAATGACGATCCTTTGTTTCGTCTTCCTGCTGAGAACGAGCATCGCGAATCCTCCGTGCATGTTGAAAGAAAGAAAACCCGAAGCATAAGCGAGGGACAGTCGACACGGTCTACCTCGACACTCGTCTCTCGCTTAGGCTTCGAGCTTCCTTGGCATCAAGCGGCTTCGGTGACATCGATTCCTCGCTTAACCGTCTGGAGTCCACGGAATCAATCGGCTTCGTTGATCGATCCCTCGCTTACGCTTCGGGTTTCCTTGGAAGCGGCCTCGGTTGATCGATCCCTCGCTTGCGCTCTTACGCTGGGGGATCCTTTGCGCGACGCTGCTAAGGTGGGTCACGCATGGACCTCAATGCGATTGTCGATGGTCACCCCTGCCGGCAACTCGCGTTGCACCAGCGTTTGAGCAACTTGCAGCAGAAAGAAGCTAGGCAATTTGCCTCGCAACACGAGGGCATGATCAACGAGGTCGCACCGGATGTGTCGGATCGGATGGTAGGCAGAGGCCACCAAGGTGTCCCGCACTCGGGACTCCGCTCGCGCGACTTCGCGCTCACGCGACCCGGAGCCCGCCTCGCCCTCAAGTTTGTCCGCCGTGAAGTAGCGAGCGGTGGTGTACGACGCGGAAGTTGGGGCCATGCTCATGGTTGTTTCCTGGAGGATGAGGCGTTGAATCGTTCGACCAGCTTGACCAAGTAGCGGCCTGTTGAAGAACAGCCCAGCGGCAGTCGGAACAGCCAGCCATGCGGCAGCAAATTGCCGTGCCGACTGCCGGATCGAGGTTCTCCAGCGGCCTTGCAGGGAAGTGATTCTCTGCAATTGAAGCCATTGCACCTATCGAGAGGTTCCATAATCTCGGGTAGTGATTTCCACCACTCAACCTGCACTCACCAAATGCAGTTTAAGGCGATACTCGTTGCCGGTCCCTCTGCAAGGTCCGGCAACCCATCTAACAGCCTTTTAGAATCGCATCACGGCGGCCAGACTTCCGGAGGTTGGCATCTCGCTCTCATCGAGCACGTAAATTCCGCCTCGATGCAGAAACGTTTGGGCAGCTGCGGTGTCGGCGAGGTCGTCGTCTTGGGGCTGTTGCGTGACGTGAGTCTCCAGCACATGTCCCTCGGTGTCGCATCGGCCCCAACTGATTCGCTGTGGCGAAAGGAACAGGGTTTCCACTTGGCCGGCAAACGCGGCCGGCAGTGTCTGTCGAATGTCGTCGGTCGCCTTGCCCGTTCCCATCAGTTGGTGGTACTTGCGGAGCGCTCGCTCACGCTCGGCCCTCAGCAACTCGGTCGCCAGCGGCCACGCCTTGGCGCCAATCTGCTGTTCGCCGAGGCGATCGAAGTTTCCGGTCAGAGTGACCTCGGCGAGATGCGGATAGCGGCATTCCTGCCGATAAAGCGGCAGCAGGTACTCCACGCCCGCCAGCACGAGCGGCGCGTCCTCGTCGCGAAGCACGTTGGCCAGTGAAGCGTCGACCAAGCGGAAGAACGACTTCAAATCATCTTTGTGGTCGTCGGGAACGCCGCCTTGACCATGGAACACGGATGTTTGTTTTCCGTGTCCGCCGGGGCCGGAGAAATGCGATTGCGAGCCGCGATCGGCGCCGTCGAGGTTCAACGCCTCCTCCATGCGTTGCGGCAGTCCGTCCACCTCCACCGCCCGCGACTCGTGCTCGGTCACTTCGATCAGTCGCACGCGATGCTGGCTCAATGCGAGCACCAACAGGCGCTGGCGTCCCGCCAACAGCGGCAGGAGTGGCCGGATGTGAAATCGCTGGCTGACGACGGCCATCTCTGCCAATGGCAGCGGGACGCGGAACGTCCGCAGCTCACCATTGCCCAAAAACAGAGCCAAGCCGCGCGATCGCCCTTTCCAGAATTTATCGTCCTCGACCACGTCGCGCAGCGGCGACAACATATCGCGGGCGTCCGATGTGCGCATCCCCTGCTCCACGAGCCGTTGCTCGGCCATGTTGACGAGATTCTTCAGTCGGACAGCGTCTTGTTGCCCTTGCTCGCTCGCAGGATGAGTCGGCATGCAGAGCGTGACACAAGTCCCGCCGGCCGCCCTGACGAGGTTTCTCAAATCTGCTGTGGTAAATCGGTCCATGGTTGTCCTCCCCGCTATCAGAGGGTGGCGGATTGCTCCTCAAATTCTGCGATGAGTTGTTTGGGGAGCAGTTCCGAAACATGCAAGCCGGTCCAGCGGGCCTCACGATGGTCGCCAACGAAAGAGGCCCTATCGGTGGACCGTCAGGCGTTTTAAGAGTGGTATTATTACAACGCATTTCAAAAACTTCCCGATTTGCAATCGGGTTGATATAACCAGCAGAAAAACTGCCTTCGCTTGCGTCAGGGAAGATTTTTGAAATCTCCTCCAGTGTCCGAAAAGGCCTTGCGCGACGGCTTTTTTCGAAACGTGGAGCATCTTGTCCAATTCAATTATTGGCGAGCATCCGGGCAGATAAAATCGGCGAAGTTCCGACTTCGGCATAGTGGATTCCACCACCGGCACGCGTGTCATTCTCGCCAACCCCGGCACTTTTGCGGACGGGAGGTTCGCATGGCCGAAGGCGGACGGTAAAATCAGGCAACAGCCCTCCCTCAGGATGCCGTTGAAGAACACCTGATCCGCCCACCCACACAGCGGTCAGTGAGGTGTTTTCAACAGGCCGTTAGACGCCGCACTCCTCCCCCGCTGCAAAATGTCGAACGGACGCGAACGAGGCGACTCTTCCCCCGCCGATCCAATACGCCGGGCAGAAGACTTGCTACAAGTTGACGCGGAAAGCACACCGCAACTGCCGACCGATGAGATCCAGCAATTGCTCGGCGAGTTGCTGCAACTGCTGCGCGCCGACCGCGACAAAGACTCCCGTCGACTGGCCAGCGAAAACGCTGCCTTGTCGGATCGAATCAAACAGCGCACTCGGGAGGTCGAGCTGTTGGCAGAGGCGGTCTCCCATCTGGATGAAGGCGTGTTGATCGCTGATCCCCAAGCCACTTGGCCTGCTTCGCAGATCGTCTTCGCCAACGAGGCGATGTGCCGGATCACGGGATACGCCGAAACGGAGCTGGTCGGACAAGCGGCGAGCATTCTCCACCGACGCGACCTGAACGAGGAGCAGATGCGTTTGATCGCTCGCCAGCTTGCGGAGGGCCAAACATGCGATGTGGAGTTGATGAATCACCGCAAGGGTGGCCTTCCTTACCAGGCCCACTGGCAGCTCACCCCCATCTTTGACACTCGCGGACACCAAACGAGCCTGGTCGCCATCCATCGCGACATTACGGAGCAGCGACGACTCCGACAACGTCAGGCATGGCTGGAGGGCCTGCGCGCACGGTTGCTTCAGGGCGACGACCCTCTGGACACCATTCAAGACAGCTGCGAATGGCTGCTGGAGTCGCTGGCATTCGACTTGTTCCTCGTTTTCACGGTCGATGACCAACAGCAATTGCAGCTCTGTGCCTGGGGCGGTCTGGCGCGACACGAAGTAGAACGTTTGAAAGCGTTGACGGCCGATGCCGGCCTCTGCTGCCCAGGCGCACAGCCCCCAGCAAATTCCACGGCCGAGCACCTGCAACATTGCGTGTGCGGAAACACGGAGTTGCTGCGCGGCCTGAGCCTCCAGGGATGCATTTGTGAGTCGTTGGTGCTCGACGGACGTCTGCGAGGCGCCATTGCTTTTGGCTCCAGGGATAGAAGCGATTTTGAGCCCGAGGAGTTGGATCAGGTGCGAGAAGTGGCAGCCCTGGTCACCATGACGTTAGACCGCATCGAATACCAAGAGGCGGCTTACGAGCGTGGCGAGCAGATGCGAGCGATTCTCAACGCGGCCTCGGACGCGATCATCACGATCGACCGCCACGGTTTGATCACCCATGTGAACCCGGCCACGGAGTCGATGTTCGGCTATACCGTGGACGAGCTGCTGGGTCAAAACATCAAGCTCCTGATGCCGCCGCCCTATTGCGACGAGCATGACGCCCATCTCGCGAGATACATGCGAACACGGGAACGCAAGATCATTGGCACCATCCGCGAGGTCGTGGCCCGGCGCAAGAACGGCGTGACGTTCCCCATCGATCTTTCCGTCAGTGAAATTGATCACCTGGGCCAGTTCACCGGCATCATTCGCGACATCAGTGATCGCCATTCTTTGCAACGCGAAGTTCTGGAGATCGCAGAGAGCGAGCAACGGCGGATCGGCCAGGACTTGCATGACGGCACGCAGCAGGATTTAGTGGGCTTGGGACTGCTGATGCAGTTGCTGTCGTCGAAGCTGCACATGGATGTCGCGACGATTGCCGATGACATCGACAACCTCCGCTCACTCGCCGCCAAGGTCGTCACCGGCATCGCGCGGGCTCAAGAAGAAGTGCGGACGATCGCTCGTGGGCTCGTCCCGAAGCTCAGCCAAGGCGGGCTGGCCGACGCCTTCCGCGAGCTGGCCTTGCGAACGGAAGAAGTCGGCGGCGTCACATGTGTCCTTGCTTGCCCCGATGACGTCGAGGTCCAGGACGAGGCGGTGGCCAACCATCTCTACCGTATCGCCCAGGAAGCCGTCACGAACTGTTTGAAACACGCTGACGCGAGCACTATCCTGATCTCACTCGGTGACAACGGCGACGAGCAAGGCTGTCCCGTGCTGCAAGTCACGGACGACGGAGTCGGCATTTCCT
>JAGQPF010000501.1 GCA_020426845.1 Planctomycetales bacterium | reverse complement strand
GTGCCGTTGCAGATGTGCGAGCTCGATGAAGTGCCGACGCGATACGCGGTCTCCGAGCACGTCGATCTCTTAAAGCACAAGGAGATCGCCAAAGCCGTCATCGATCTGCTCAGAACGGGCGAGACGGAGCGACTGCATGAACGTCCCGAAGTCAGCCGAAAACATGGGGAATGGATCGAGCCGAAGGCGTTCAGGACCGCGGTTGAGAGTCGTCGAGCTTGGACTGCGGATGCGATTGCCCCCGAGATGCAGGCGTCGCTGGCCACTTCTGCCCTCGCTTTCAGCTCGACGCCATTGGAGCCGCTGGAGCGCCAGGCTGCTCCGCTGGCGGAGCCGATATTCGGGGAACAAGCAGCCTTCCTGGATGACGTGCGGCTCACCGAAACTTTCGTCAATCGCGACCGCCAATCGCAGATTGATCTCGAGCTTTACCACGGCAGCCTGTTTGACGTTCCCTATCGCGCGGTGGTGTTGGGCATCTTCGAAGATGTCGACCCCACCGGGCCTGCCGACAAGTTAAACGAGCTGAGCGGCGGCGCGATTCGCGAGTTGATCGAACGGCGGATGTTTGACGGAGGCGCCGGCCATGTCTTTGTGGCGCCGACAGGCCGCAACTTGCTTCGCTGCGACTACATCGTGTTTATGGGCCTCGGTCGTTACGCCGATTTCATTGAAAGCACGGACGCGGTGATTCGGCTGGCCACCAGCAACACACTGAGAACGCTGCTTCACTGTGGCGTGGACGAGCTGGCGACGCTGGTGGTCGGCGGAGGATCCGGGCAGTCAATTCGCAATGCTGTCCGTAGCATGGTCTGCGGCTTCCTGGAGGCAATTCAGGAGATGAAGGGCACGCCGCAGGCCACCGTCTTCCGGCGCCTGGGACTCTGCGAGTTCGACGCCAAACGCTATGCCGAATTGAAGAGCGAGGTGGTGCGTTTTGCCTTCACCCAAGACGCGACCGAACTGCGGTTTCGACTGCATGAGGCTGACTACCCGGCCACGGAGAGCCGCAGCAAGGATCGCAAGGCCGATCGCGAGGACTCGGGTGAGGCGGACTCTGACAAGGCGGCGAAGTCGGACAAGGTCGACATCAACTACCTGACGGTCCGCATGGACGGCGAGCCGGGTGAGACGGGCCTCTGGCAGCTTTACGCCTCGTTGCTGACCTCCGGGAAAGGCGCCGCAGTTTATCCCAGCGTCAAGACCGTGGAGCCGGCGACGCTGGATCAGCTCACCCAGGAGCTGGCACATGCCAGGCTCGCCGACGTGCCCGCGCTTAGCGAACGACTCAGTCAGCTGTTGTTCTCCGCAGGGTTTCGGGAACTGCTCGAGAACACGAACATGGAGTCGACACACCTGGCGGTAGTGCACAATGCGCTGGCTTCGCGAGTGCCTTGGGAGGCGCTGCGGCTTGGCCAGAAAGAATTCCCCTGCTTGGAAGGCGGCGTTAGCCGGCGCCATGAAGCCGACGGCGCAGACAGCGTCGCCAAGCATTTGCGACAGCGCCAGATCGAACGCACGTTGAACATCTTGCTGGTGGTCGATCCGACCGAGGATCTGCCAGGCGCCCGGCGGGAAGGCGACGCGCTCCAACGCATCATCGGCTCGGTGCCGCAGGCCACGCTGACGACGCTGACGGGCGAGGACGCCACGCGGCGAGCGTTGCTCGACCGGCTTGGCTCGGGCGAATACGACGTGCTGCACTACGCCGGGCATGCGTTCTTCGATCCGCTCAACCGCCGGCGTTCCGGCTTGATTTGCCATGACGAGACATTGGTCAGTGCCGACATCGAACAACTGGAGCGGCTGCCGGCGCTCGTCTTCTTCAATGCGTGCGAAAGCGGCCGCGTCCGCAAGCGTGGCCAGGAGGCAACGGCCGCGGAACGTCGTCAGCAGAATGTCGGCATCGCCGAGGCGCTGTTGGCAGGCGGCGTCACGCAGTTCGTCGGCACGTATTGGCCCGTGGGAGACGACCCCGCCTTTGCCTTCGCGAGCAAGTTCTATCAGGCTTTGACGTCGGGCAGGCCTGTCTACGAAGCGGTGCTTAAGGGGCGGACAGCGGTTCATGAGTCCGGCTCCACGGACTTTGCCAACTACCTTCACTACGGCAGCCCGCGGTTCCGGGTCAAACACTCCAGCTAAAGCACTGCTCGCGCAAAGCCCCGCAACGCGACGGTAGCCACCGGCGCGAGCCCATGGCGCCGCGCGTCTCGACGCAGATCCTCGCGAGATCTGGCCTTTTAACGTGTGGCCGTTGGCGCGGCGCCCGCGAGCCGCCGGCCGGCGATCTCGGCAAACACCGGCTCCAGCGCGGGACGCACCAGCGTCTCCGCTCCCACCGTCGAGAGATGGCACGTGTCGATGTAGTACGAGTGGTCGCTCGTTCCCAGCCTGGAGCGGTGCTGCTCGTCAAAGCAGTGCCGCGCCGGGTCGATCAACGTGACCGTCGGCAGCGCGGCGAACACCTCGTTGACATCTCGCGTGTGCTGCTGATGCTCGGCGAGACTGACGCCGGTGATCGCCGTCGCGTCGCGACGCATGCCACGGATCATCTTGGCCAGCGGGTCCTCTGTCTGTGCGGGAATCTGTTTCATCAACCAGACTCGGGCCCCGGCGTCCTCGAGCGCCCGGACGGTACGGTGCAGGCCACGGTCGAGCACACGTTTGGATTCGGCGCGGCTGTAGGTGCGCGACTGCTCGTCGGCGAGCAACGTGTTGTCTTTGCCGTTCTCGCGAATGCAGAGATAGCCCGCCCAGCGAGACACGAGCACGACGTGCTGGATGCGATGGCGCCGGACAAAGTCGACGACCGAGTTGCTCCAATGCACGACGCTGTCGCTGCGGTTCCAACGCCAAACGCCGACCAGCGGAGTGAAGCCGTTGTGGCTCGCGACGTAACCGGACACGTGATATTGATGCGCGAGATCATCGCAAAGCTGCCCGATTTGCGCGGCGTGGCTGTCGCCCCAGATCAATACGCTCGGCGCCTCCGCGTCGTCGAGCCCAATCCGCGGCAAGCGGTCTTGGTCCGCGACTCGCGGGTTGCCCGTGCGGAATTTGCCCATCTTGTGCTTGCTATTGGCGAATGCCCTGGCGACATCCGCGCCCCAGCGCATCGGCAAGCCACGCGTCATCAGGGACGCCGTGGAGGCGCCGACGATTAGCAATAGGCAGAACGCGGCGGCGCGCAGCAGCGCAGCGTTGTCGCTCAGCAGTTGTCCCGTGCGGATAGGTGTCTCCACCCATCGCCAGGAGAGGTAGCCCAGCAGGCAACTCGAGACCAAGGCCAGCGCCGTCGCCTCCGGCGGCAAGGTGGCGCCGAATTGGTAGTGCAACAGCGAGATCACCGGCCAGTGCCACAGGTACAGCGAGTAGGACATCAGACCCAGGGCGACCAACGGTTGCCAGGCGAGCGCGCGAGCGACGGCAGTGGAGCATTGACTGTTGGCGAGAATGATCGCGGCGGCGCCGACGACGGGAGGCAGCGCGGCGATGCCGGGGAACAGCGTTTGCTCGTTGTACAACACGATGGAGCAGCCGATGGCCGCGACACCGCCGACGCTCAGCAGCTCCCAACGCCAGGCGGGCGCGTTCGGGAGGCGGGGCACGAATACCAGCAAGGCGCCGACGAGCAATTCCCAGGCTCGGCCGGGCAGCAGGAAGAACGCAGCCGAAGGCTGGTTCGCCACCTGCGACACGGACAACGCAAGTGAAGCCGCCGTCAACGCGCACAGTCCGGCCAGCAATCGCCGGCGGGGCCAGTGGCGTACCCAGACCAGCAGCAGGGGGAAGACGAGATAGAACTGTTCCTCGACGGCCAGCGACCAGGTGTGCAGCAGAGGCTGCTGGTCGGCAGGTCCCGCAAAGTAATCCAACAGTCCGTGGAAGTAGACGTTCGACGCAAGCAAGACCTGTGCGGTGACCGACTTGCTGAAGTGATAGTAATCACGCGGCAACATCAGCCAGGCGCCGGCCAGCAAGGTGGCCGTCACCATCACAATTGCCGCGGGGGCGAGGCGCCGCAGCCGGCGTTGCCAGAAGTTGCGCAGGGAAAACCGCTGCTCTTGCTGAGCGGCGAGAATCAGCCGCGTGATCAAGAATCCGGAGATGACGAAGAAGACGTCCACGCCAACGTAGCCGCCGGCCGCGCCCAACTTCAGGTGGAACAGCACGACAGCCGCCACCGCCACTCCCCGCAAGCCGTCGATGTCGGCGCGATAACCGGGATGGGACGAAGACGAGTCAAGTTGCCGAGGGGATTCCAGTGCAGCCATGTCGACAATCCCGGGTCGGCCCGCGGCCATCCGCATCGCCAGCTGGCAGTGGACGCGAGTCGTGAGTTTTAAAAAACCACGGCGGAGAGTCAACGAGTTGATTCTCCGCCGTGGCACCAATCGCTCCCAGTGACAGGGTTGGGTGCGAAAATGATTTGTGGATGGCCGCGTGACGACGGCAAGCCCGGAACCGTTCATGGACGCTCATGTCCCGTTGTCACACGGTCCGCGAGCAGGCCGTGTTCCGCAGGCTGCGTTGAGCGGCCGCTAAGGAAGCAGGAAGAAGCCCCCCGTCACAAAGCCAGCCTCCAGCAAGGCGCCTCGCAAACTGATCGGCACGTTCGGCACGAGCCAGGGAGCGCAGCTGCCGGGGCGATAGTCCCCCAGGTCGTATCGGCACTCGTAGGCCGGGTGAATTCCCATTTGGTAGGGCAGCGTGACCAAGCTTCCGAAGAAGTGGGCGCCGGACAGCACGGGCTGCACGAACGGCGGCGCCGCGTGCCCGTATCGCTCCAGGTTCTTCTCTTCGAAGTACAGCGGCTTGTGACAGAGTCCCGACGCGGTCCAGGTGAACGTCATCGGCGGGAAGGCTCGTGGCGTCTCGGGGCCGCCCTCCAGCTGACATATCAGCGGCAGCTTCCACCAGGCGGCCACGAAGCAGCGCTCGTCCTCGCCCAACTCGTGGATGGCCACGCTGCGAAGCGAGCCGTTGTCGTCTTGAATGTGCACGACGCCCCTGGTGTAGTCGGTCATCCGGCCTCGGGCCACGAGCTGTCCATCGCGATTTGCCCAGGAGCGAGAGGGAGCTTGACTGAGCCGTTGCTCCTGCAGCTCTTGTCGCTGCAAGTCGGTGTCGGCGTCCAGGTCGTAGTCGGGGGTGATGTCGAGCGAGATGTCGCGAATCGAGGTGAAGGAAACGCGTCGGCAGCGTGCTTGCTCACTGGCGCAATTGCGGCTGGCGGCGTCCTGGTAGTATTCCGCGTCCTCGGCGGGCAAGCGGTTGTCGCGTTCGTTCAGCAGCTCGGCGCCGGGCGCGGGGGCGGCGTCGGGATCGGCGCCGAATTCGTTTTCGGGGGCACCGGCTGGCGGCATCGGCGCGTCGTCGAACGGCTGGTCGGCACGCAGCGGCGGCAGGTCACCGGAGGCCGGCGGATCCAATGCCTCCGGCTGGCCCAACGCTTCCGGCTGGATCGCCTCGGCAGCGCCGCGACCGCCCGGCTCGTCGAAGGGGGCAATCTGTCGCGAGGTGTAAGCGGGCTCCAGCGCGGCCTTGGCGGCAGGCGCGGGCGACCCGAACGCGAAGCTGGCGTCGAGCGGCTGGGAGTCGGTGGCCTGGGACTCCGTGGCTCGCGATTCCGTGGAAAACGGAGCCGACATCGCATCTCCGGGGCGGCGTTCGTCGAACGACTCACCGCGAACGACCCAGCCGTTGGCCGGCTGGTCCGACAGCTTGCGGCCCGGCTTGGCCGGATCGACCCAGCGCAGCGCCGTGCCGCTGGACTTCGCCGCCTCGTCGGCCGCGCGGTCACGAACTTCGCTGACGCCGCTCGTCAGCCGGATGGAATTGCCTTGCCGCGCACTGAGGGCTCGTTGAAACACGGCCGTCCTGACCATGGACTGCGAGATTGTCGCGCTGTCCTCGCGCTCCGTGGCGGTTGGCGTATGGATGCCTTTAATTGGCGTGCCGTCCTCGAATGCCGGCAACGCTCGAGGCTCGCGCAGATCGCCTCGCAAGTGATTTACTTGGGCGCTTGCCGCCGCCGAGAGCGTGAGCCCGAGGGCCAACGCGAACACACCCGCGCGCCTGACTGACGCCAACGCGTTAGTTGGAGTCGCCCGTCGGATACTCGGGGCTGTAGTTCGGCGATTCCTGAGTGATCGCAATGTCATGCGGATGGCCTTCCCTGACACTCGCAGCAGACACTTGAATGAACTGGGCGTCCTGCCTCAG
>JAGQPF010000500.1 GCA_020426845.1 Planctomycetales bacterium | reverse complement strand
TTGACAAGGAAACCCGACGCGTAAGCGAGGGATGGAATTTGACAAGGAAACCCGACGCGTTAGCGAGGGATGGGAATCGCGATCAGCCTTTCCAACGGCAACCGCGCATTGGAATCTTCGTTTCGCTATCAAGTGATGTAACGCAAGCCGCGCCGACAAACCACATTTTTTGTTGGATTTGGCGTAATTCCGGGGTCTTGAGCGATGGCAGGTCCTCGCGCCCGCCGCTGCGTCACTCGCTTGTGGGGAGATAGCCAACCCGGTAGTCACGGGGCAGCGGCAGCACCTGATGCGTCGTGGCCCATTGTTCCCAACTTGTTGCCAGCTGTTGGGCGAGCTCGGGTTGTTGTGCCGCCAGGTCACGTCTCTCGGTGCGATCCGAGCTGAGGTCGTAGAGTTCCCAGGGCCGGTCACGGAGCGTCACGAGTTTCCACTTGCCACGTCGCACGGCGCGGTTGCCTTGGTGCTCGAAGAATAGCGTCCGCGTCTCATCGGCCAAGTTCAGCAGGTCGGCGCCGGGCAGATCGGCTGCGATGCCCGCTGCGTGGCAGAAGGTCGGAGCAATGTCGATCACGTGCGCAGGGCTGCGACGAATTGCGCCGGAGCCTCCGACGCCTTGGATCTTGCGCGGCCAAGCGAGAATCGCGGGCGAGGCGATGCCGCCCTCGTGGTTGTAGTGCTTGTAGAGTCGCCAAGGCGTGTTCGAGGCGTTCGCCCAGCCGGAGCCTACGCTGTGAAATGTTCCCGGCTGGCCCATCTTGGCGAGCTGGTCGTCCCAATGCAGGGTATTGTTGCGGCTCGAACGCACATCGAATCCGAACGGATCCCACTCCGCGCAGGCGCCGTTGTCCGAAGTGAACAGCACGAGCGTGTTGTCCAATTGGCCTCGCTTCCGCAGCTCTTCGAGCACGCGGCCAACATTGCGATCCATCACTTCTACCATGGCCGCGTAAATCGCCATGCGGCGGGACAGGTCGCCACGGCGGTCGCTGGGCAGGTCGCTCCAGGCCGGAATGAGCGCGGGCTCCGTCTCGCCCCAATCCCAGTACTCCGAGCGTGGTGACAGTACGACGTCATCGCCGACGATCCCGAGTTGCTTCATCCGTTTCAGCCTCGCTTCGCGCAGTCGGTCCCAGCCCGCTTCGTACTGCTGTTCATGCCTGGCGATTTCTTCGGGCCGGGCGTGCAGGGGAAAGTGAGGCGCGTTGAATGCCAGGTAGAGAAACCAGGGCTGGTCGGGAGTGGCTCCGGCATCGCGGAGGAAGTCGATGGCGTAGTCGCCCAGGGAGTCCGTGCCATAGAACTCCGCCGCGTCGTAGTTGCGGCGAGTTGGCTCGCGATGTTTCGACAACCGCACAAAGTGGTCCGGATCCCAGAATGTCTTGGCGCTGACCAGCGTTCCGTAGAACTCTTCGAACCCGTGTCGAGTGGGGTTGTCGGTGCCCAGATGCCATTTGCCCGACAGGAAACAGCGATATCCCGCCCCGGCAAGGCGGTCGGCGATCGTCTTGGCGTCGGCATCCAAGCGGCCACGGTAACCGGGTTGCCCCAGATCCTGCGTCATGTGGCCAAGTCCAACGCGATGCGGGTACTGCCCTGTCAGAATCGCGGCCCGCGACGGACAGCATCGGCCCGTGTTGTAGAACTGAGTCCAACGCTCTCCCCGCGCGGCGAGCGCATCCAAGTGCGGCGTGGGAATCTCGCCGCCGAAACATCCCAGGTCGCTATAACCGAGATCATCGGCGACGATCAGCAGTAGGTTGGGACGCTCGTCGGCGCCTAGACAAGGTTCGAGGGCCCCCAACAACACGCTGGTGGCTGCCAACACGAGCAACACTCGCGTTGCCGCAGGCGACTCGAGAGCCTGTTCGCAACGGCAGATCAGGTTGGATGATGTTCGGTGCATTCGACGGTCCTCGCCTAACCTGTTGACATAGCCCCAACTGGCAATTGGAACGCCCTTCTTTGCCGCAACATGGTGTGCCGATTGCCGAAAGGCTACTTGGGAGCAATATTGAGTTTCGGGCCGGGGAAGCGGCCGAACAGCCCGCCGCCGAGACGCACATCTCGCCAATCTCGCACGGCCTGCAGCTGGCTCGCCAGTGCGCCGCGACAAGTGGTTCGCGCGAGCTCCTTGCCATCCTGGAGGAGCACCAAGTTCACCGCGCTGTCTGCATTTGAGCCGGTCGCGGCAAACCGAAATTCGAACCGGGAAGACTTGCCGGTCCACGCTGCGGGAGCCGACAGATGTCCGTCCATGCGCAGGCGATAAACTTTGCCGTAGGACTTCCAAAGCTCCGGAGCGAGGAACGGGAACTTCTCGGGCTCCCATTCCACAGGCGCTTTGGCCGACGTCGACACGAACAAGCTGTCTCCATGGGAGACCAAACTGGTGACGCGCTGACCCCAGAGATTGCCGACCGGGTTCCCGCGATTCTCCACTTCGTAGGGATGCACGACGCGATCGGTGATCTCTGGGTGCTCGAACATCCGGCGTTCCAGCTTCCAATCGCCGACGTCGGGATGATGTCGCCAGAGCTCGCCCCACGGCCAGACGCCGGCGAACAGCTCGCCCCCATAGATGGCCGTCGTCTGCGCCTCGCGAGCGCTGGCCGACACCCCGGGTGGGACCGGCGGCCACCCGGCGAGGTCTTGCAAGGCGTTGCCGTCAAACTGAAACAGCCGTCCGGTGGGATACTGCCCCATCAGCAAGCGGTCGCCCATCGCCAAGCTCGAGTAGAGCTGAAAGCTCTTGCCGATAATCGGCGCCAGCGGCATCTGCCAGGCATTGTTCTCAAGCACATAGAAGCCGCCGATGTTGGAGCCGGTGACGATTCGGTCCGCCAGCTGGCCCCATGCGAACGTGGTTTCGCCCACCACCGGAAGACGTTTTGTGATGGCTTGCGAGAGGTCGACGCGAGGCTCGGCGGGAGTCCAAGGGCAGGCGTACAGTTGGCTGTATCCGTCTTCCTCGCTTTCATAGGGCCGATAAGGGCGGTCGTTGCGATGCACGTGATAGAAGCAAAGCAGGCCGTTTGCATAGAAGAACAGTTGGTAGCTGCCCTTGGCGGGCGGAGCCAGGATGGTGCGGCCGTTGTATGACACCGTGCTGTCACCAAACACCAGCAGCCCGTCGGCGAGTCTCATGCTTTCCTCGGTGCCGCCCTTAGCCGTGGCCGAGTCCCACTGGCCGCTCGCCTCGTTCCAAGCCTTGAGTCCTCCATAGGTCGAGTACACAACTCCGTCCCGCAGGAACAGATACGCGCCGCAGAGATCGCTGGGACGAGGCAATTCGGTCGCGGTGATTGGACGGCTGCCGCTGCGCGGCCGTACGAAGAATTGGATGGCGTGTCGGTCCCCGCGGTATCGAGTGTTGTAGGCGTTCGGGAAGCCCGCTCCGACAACCAACTGGCCATCGTCGCTGACCGCTTCGAACAGCGTTCCAAATGATTGGCCGATGTCGTCCCCGCGGTCCACAACCAGCGCAATGGGCGGCGCTGCGATCGCATGTCCACCCTGGCTGAGTCCGGCGATCAAAACGGCAAGCGTGATCGTCAACGCGGCGGTTCGGCTCATAACCGGCTCCCGTCAAAGTCAGTGGTTGGCTTCCAGGTGGCGTTGTCGTTGTGGCTTTCGAGGCATCGCGTGATGAACGCCACGCCTTCGTAGCCATCCCGCACGGAAGGATAGGGCAAGACCACGGACGGCATGGTTGGGGCAATGGTTGGGGCGATATAGCTTGCTCGATGTTGTGCCATGTCGGCAAACGCCGAACGATAGACGTTGGCAAACGCCTCCAAAAACGCCTCGGGGTGTCCTGCCGGCAGGCGGCAGGAGCTTCTCGCCAAGTCGCTCAGCAGCGGCGAGTTCGGGTCTCGCTCGTAGATCCGCGTGGGCTGCCCCAACGCTCGCACTTCGAGTTGATTCGGCCGCTCTTGGCGCCACCGCAGCGAAGCGCGGTCGCCGTCGACGTCGATGGACAGGTCGTTCAGTCGTCCGTGGGTGACTTGGCTGAAGGTGACCATGCCGCTGGCCCCGCCCTCGAGCCGCAACAGGGCATGGCCGTAGTCGTCGAGCTCGTGAAACGGCGCGTGGGACTGCAGCTGGCAGAGCAACTCCAGCGGCTTGGCATCGGTGATGAACCGTAGCAAGTGATACGCGTGGGTGCCGACATCTCCCAGCGATCCCCCGGGGCCGTTTCTGGACGGATCCGACTTCCAGGCGCCGCGCGCCGGAGTGTCTCCCGGCTGCCTGCCGTGCATCCAGCCTTGCAGGTACTGCACGCGCACGCCCAACAGCTTGCCGAGCTCGCCCCCTTGGATCATCGTCCGGGCCTGCCGCACGAGTGGATAGCCCGAGTAGTTGTGCATCAGCGCGAAAACGCGGCCAGACGCCTCGGCGCACTTCACCATCTCTGCCGCTTGGCTCAGGTTGATCGCCATCGGCTTGTCGCAGACCACGTGGAACCCGGCCTTAAGGGCCGCGACTGCAAGTGACGCATGCGTGTCATTGGGGGTTGCGATGGCGACGAACTCGGCGCGCTCGTCGGGCGGCAAGGTGGACTCGCGGGAGAACAATTCGCCGGCCGAGCCGTACGCACGCTCCGGTGCGACGCCAAAGGCGCTTGCGGCGTCGCGCGACCGCTCGGGGTTCGAGGAGAACGCGCCGGCCACCAAGGTCGCTTGTCCGTCCATCGTGGCGGCAATCGCGTGGACCTTGCCGATAAATCCCGCGCCGCCGCCGCCGATCAACGCCATCCGCAGCGGGTTCGCGGCCAAGGTTGTGCTGCTCACGGGCAGTCTTTCGAGTGAAGTTGCGGGGCGGCCCTGGTTAAGAGCCGTGCTCACAGCGCATGACGAGCGGCGGCCTGTCGCGTTGACGAGAAATCAAGCGCGGGCGATCTGGTCCGACACGAGCTGTCGCGGGTGAGGCTTCATCGCGGCGCCGGGCAACGTGGTCAGCACCAGGCAGACGCGATTTCGCTCCGGATCGGCCCAGGCAAGCGTGCCGGTGGAGCCGGTGTGGCCGAAGGTCGCGTCCGAGCAGCCGGGGCTGCCGGCCGCCGGCCCGACGCGGAATCCCAGCCCCCGCGGCTCGAAGCACTCCGGGTTGTGATTGCGGATCATCATTCGCGCCGTCTCCGGGCGCAGCACGGCGCCTGTCGGCTTCAAGAACTCCTGGAAGTAGCGGCCCAAGTCGATGATGGACGCATGCGCGCCGCCCCACGGGGCGCCGAATTCACGCCAGTAACGGCTGTTCCAATCCCAGTCCTTCGCGGCGTTGGAGCCGGCGCCCGACTCCGGCGCCGCGCTGGCTGTCTGGCATTGCATCGTCTCCTCGAGCTTCAAGTGTCCCAAGCCAAGCGCCGATCGCGTCATGCCGAGCGGCTTGAAGATCGAGTCGCGCATCAAGTCGTGAATCGTCGCGCCGCTGATGCGCTGCGCGATCTCGGCGCCGAGCAGAATCCCCATGCTTGAGTAGCTGTATTTGCTGGCCGGCTTGAACAACAACGGAGTGCGGATGGCGCCCGACACGAATTTCGCCATCGGCGCGTGCCCCTTCCGCAAGGCTTGGTTCTCCTGCAGCTGATCGGGAAGCCCCGAGACGTGAGTGAGCAGGTGCCGGATCGTGATCTGTTCTCGCCCATCTCCTTTGAACTCGGGGATGAACTTTTGCACGGCGTCGTCCAGCTGGAATTTTCCCTGATCGTAGAGCGTCATCAGCGCCGTCATCGCGATCGGCTTGGAGATGGAGGCGAGCAGGAACACGGCGTCCGTGGACTTCGCTGCGCCAAAAGCGCGCGTGAAGGTTTCGCCTTCATCTTGCACCAGCATGGCCGCCGCGGCGAGCACTCCACTATCCGCCGCCTTTTGCAGCACCCCGGCCGCTTGCTCGAGGCGATTCGCCGCAATCGCGCCGCGGGCCGACTCCAGCCAGCCAACGGAGCCCAAGCCCGCCCATGCCGCGCTAGTTGCCAAAAACGTTCTGCGTCGCATGCTTGCCTCTCAGACAAATTGGATCTGCGGATGAATCGCTGGCCGGTCAAAGCGGGCCTCGCCAACGTCAACGCGAGGACGCCCGGAGAGCGACCCGTGGGGATGGCTATTGAGGATATTCACCAAAACGGAATCGCTCGACCTGCGGAGCCGTGCGCGAATTCCGCATCAACTGCTGCAGTCGCGAGGACACATCGGGCTGCATCGCAGCGACGTTATTTTGCTCGCCGGGGTCGTGCTTCAGGTCGTAGAGCTCCCAAGGCGCCTCGGCATTCTTTTTGATGTCGCGGCGGACGGCTTTCCAGTCGCCTTGGCGAATGGCGAGTTGGCCGCCATAGCCGGCGAAATCCCAAACGAGCGCTTCATGCTTGGATTGCGATTTGCCGAGCAGCTCGGGCAGGTAGCTGAGCCCATCGTTGTCGGGCGCCGTGCTGCCTGTTAATTCGGCGAGAGTTGCCAGCAGGTCGTAATGAGCGCAGACGTGATCGCTGACCGCTCCTGACTTAATCTTGCCGGGCCAACGAACGAGCATCGGCACGCGGATGCCGCCCTCGTAGACCGACCCCTTGAGCCCGCGGAGTGAGCCGACACTGGCAAAGAACTCGTAATCGACTTGTGGCTTGAGAAACGTGGTGCCATTATCGGAGGTAAAGAAGACGATCGTGTTGTCGTCGATCTTCAACTCCTTGAGCAGCGACAGCAATCGCCCCACCTGTTTGTCCATGAACGTGATCATGGCGGCATAAGCGGCCCGCGGCGTGGGATGCGGCAAGTAGCTTTTGCCTGTGTACGGTGTCTCCTGCCATTGGCCTCGGTATTGATCCAGTTCGGACTCGGGCACCTGCAACGCGAGATGGGGAATCACCGTCGGGTAATAGACGAAGAACGGCCGCTGATGGTTCTCGCGAATGAACTTCAACGCCTCGTCGGCGATCACTGCGGGTCCGTAGGTCTCGCCCGTCAAGCCTCGAGTGTTTCCCGGCAGCATGCGTTTGCCGGCATCGTCGACGAGATAACGAGGGAACAGGTTGTGGGCGTGCCGCTGGCAGTTGTAGCCAAAGAATCGAGCAAACCCGTGGCGGAGCGGGTCGCCATCCGAGCCGACCTCTCCGAGTCCCCACTTGCCGAAGGCACCGCAGCAATAGCCGTGGTCCGTCAGCATCTCGGCCATCGTTCGCTCCGTCGACGGCAATGGCATCTGGCCGCGATAGCTGTCCCAGTCGCCGACCTCGAAGTTGTCTCGGACATATGCATGCCCGCCATGCCGGCCCGTCATCAGGCTACAGCGCGCCGGAGCGCAAACAGGTGCGCTCGTGTAATGTTGGGTGAACCGCATGCCTTCCGCAGCCATCCGATCCAGATGAGGCGTTTTGATCTTGGTCTGCCCGTAAGAACCCAACTCGGCGTAGCCGAGGTCATCGGCCATGATGACGACGATGTTGGGGCGCGAGACTTGATCAGCGTCAACTCGCTTGGCGCCAATCGTTTGTGCAACGAGAACGGCCACGGCCGAAATGGCCAGCGTTGTTCGGTGTCTCCAATGTCGCGGCAATGGCCGGCGACTACCGGTCGGGCCTCCATCGCAGGCGACCCTTGTGAGGCCCGAGTGACCGGTCGGGCCTCCATCGCAGGCGACCCTTGTGAGGCCCGAGTGACCGGTCAGGCCTCCATCGCAGGCGACCCACGGACGCTGCTCGCCGACCCCCGAAACCTCCCGCACTCGGCGGAGATCACGGTCGGCA
>JAGQPF010000499.1 GCA_020426845.1 Planctomycetales bacterium | reverse complement strand
AACCCGACGCGATGAAGATCTTTGGCCTTCGGTGAAATTGTTCCACGAGCGCCACGCGCCATGGCAATCGAAACCGTCGAATGACCCGGGGGGGTGCCACGGGCTACGGTGAGGAAGGCCTTTGGCCTTCGGTGATATTGTTCCACGAGCGCCATGCGCCATGTCAATCGAAACCGTCGAATAACCCGGGGGTTGCCACGGGCTACGGTGAGGAAGCCTTTGGCCTTCGGTGATATTGTTCCACGAGCGCCATGCGCCATGCCAATCGAAACCGTCGAACAATCTGGGGTGAGGAAGGCCTTTGGCCTTCGGTGAAATTGTTCCACGAGCGCCATGCGCCATGCCATGTATTTCAACTCTCCCGGACGTGACCTTTATTGACGCTGGAGCCAGACGGCACGGCAATCGGCTGCAACCCGATCGAAGTGGGTTCGACTCCCACCGGCGTCTCTGACCGACCAACTGCCGGTTCGGACTACATTTTTGGGAAATGAAATGTCTGATCCATTTCTTCGTTGGATGGTCAACCTAGCGATGGAGGCCCGATCGGTACACGGGCCTCACAAGGGTCGCCTGCGATGGAGGCCCGATGGATTTACCGAAAACACTCGTCCAACTGACTGTCGGGACTGCATCCCGGGTTTTGATCCTGGTGCCATGTGCACTGTCTCGATGACGCCTCGTTGGACGTGATTTGAAACACGGCGACTGCCGGCTTGGAGTACATGGTTCGATTCCAACCGCCTCCGCTTGCGACCAGTTCGGGAGGCAGCGCTCACATGGGAGCGGGTAACTCTGACCACACTTCGTCGCCACTCATCCATGATCGACTGCCGACTTGGAGTACATGATTTCCAATCCGCAGGTTGTGGGTTCGAGTCCCACCGCCTTTACCGAAGGTGTAGCTCAACCGGGAGAGCGGCGATTCTCCGGTCACCACTTCGTCGGTCATTTTATAGCAATGCATCCTGACTGCCGTCTCGGAGTACATTCCGAACCGGTGTTTGCGGGTTCGAGTCCCGCCCGCGTCCTTCTTATGGACGCGGTAGGCAAATGGCAAAGCCGCCGTAAGTCTCTGATTCATCACTTCGTCAGGATTCAATCCACGCTCGACTGCCGTTTGGAGTACATGGCAAACGACCGCTAGGTCTTGCGGGTTCAAGTCCCGCCCCGTCCGCCTTGGTTCCCGCTTTGAGGACGGGTTCTCTGAACATCGTTCGTCGAGTTTTTTTGTTTTTTAGGAGGTCACGATGGCCAACAAGACTTTGTTTTCCAGCATCAAGAGCAAGTTCGCTCGCGCCAATACGGTCAACGAGGCCGGAGGCTCAGCGTACAAGCTCACGCCGAAGCACGCGCTGGCGCAGATGGCGGCCACCGGCTGCTTCAACGGCGTCTACTACGCGAGCTCCGACAGCCAGCTCGACGAGTTGCGCAAGCTGATTGACCAAGTCGACGACAACGTCTTCCTGGCCAAGCTGGCCGTCTACTCGCGCGAGCGGACCTACATGAAGGACATGCCGGCGGCGTTGCTGGCCGTGTTGTCCAAGCGTGACACCGAGCTGATGCACCGCGTGTTCGAGCGGGTTGTGGACAACGGGCGCGTGCTGCGCACCCTGTTCCAGATGATCCGCTCGGGGCAGTTCGGTCGCACCAGCTTGTCGTCCAGCTTGCAGCGAGCGTTCCAGCGTTGGTTGAACGAGGCTTCCGTCGGCAAGCTGCTGTCGGCATCGATCGGCAACAACCCGAGCTTGCGCGACGTGCTGCGGATGGCGCGGCCAACGCCGCAGGACAACGAGCGGCGTGCGCTGTTCGGCTGGTTGACGGACAAGGAGTCCGACAAGTGGGCTCCGGCGACCGAGGCCGATCTGCCGGCGCAGGTGCAGACGCTGATGGCGTATCGCCAGGCCGAGACGGCCGAGGCGCAGGTGCTGTTCGCGGCCGACTTGTCGGTTCGCTGGGACTTGCTGGCCGACGCAGCCAAGGGTCCGCTCGTCTGGAAGGCAATTGCCCGCCAGATGGGACCGCAGGCGCTGCGGATGAACCTCAACACGCTGCTGCGTCACAAGGTTCTGGGAACGGGCAAGGCTGACCGCGAGATGGTGGATTACGTGGCGAGCCGCTTGGCGGACGCCAAGGAGATCCGCCGCTCCCGCCAGTTCCCCTACCAGTTCCTGGCCGCGTACTTGAACGCGGCGGCGGAGGTTCCGCAGCAGATCAAGGCGGCGCTGCATGAGGCTGCCGAGATCGCGTGCGGCAACGTGCCCGAGCTGCCGGGGCCCGTCATCATCGGTCTGGACACGTCCGGTTCGATGAGCTGTCCGGTCACGGGGCACCGTGGTCGAGGCAGCACGACGAAGATGCGCTGCGTCGACGTGGCGGCGCTGTTCGCCGCGGCGATCCTGCGCCGCAACCCCGACAGCGTGGTTGTTCCGTTCGACACCCAAGCGTACGACGTTCGCACGGATCCGTCCGACTCGATCTTGAGTCTGTCGGAGCGGCTGGCGAAGTACGGCGGCGGTGGAACCGACTGCTCGATCCCGCTCCACCAGGCAAACACCAAGTACCGCAAGCGAAAGTTCGCGGGCGTGGTGCTGGTGAGCGACAACGAGAGCTGGGTTTACAGCAACCAGGCGTTCCACGCCGGACGCCAGGGCGCGACGGGCGTGCTGACCGAGTGGCAGACGTTCGTGGCAAACCAGCAGCGGATGGGCGTGAGCTCGCCTAAGCTGGTCTGCATCAACATCCAGCCGTACGGTTCGACGCAGGCTCCCGAGCGTGACGACGTCTTGAACATCGGCGGCTTCAGTGACGCGGTGTTCCAGGTGGTCGCCTCGTACTTGAGCGACGATGCCGCAAGGTTCGTCGCCGAGGTGGAGTCGATCGAGCTGTAATGTGGCTCCGTGGTTGAAACCCGACGCCCCTGGTCCGACAATTCGGGCCAGGGGCGTTTTTGTGCTGCCAGCCTGTGGATATTGTGGTTTGGTTGTAGGCGTTGGTTGGCGGCCTGCAGGATGGCATGGACAATGTTGCTTCGAGATTCTCTTGCTTCGCACGATCTGCCATGAAACTCCACCCCGCTCAACGCTTTGTCGCTCCGTCGGCCATTGAGCGTGGCAAGCCGCTGAAAGAACTGCTGGACCACAAGCTCGTTGCGTTGATTGGCGAGTCACTGGACGCCGTTGTGCCGGAATTCGATTTGAGGCGATTCCAACAGCAGGGCTCCGCGGGCCTCGAAGGCCTTGAACTCAAGGAACGCGCGCTGCACATCGCCCGAGCGATGGCAAGCCAGCTGCCGGAAGACTTCGACGCTGCGGCACCGCTGTTGATCGACGCGTTGGGCCCGCCGCTCGAATCGACGGAAGGCAATGGTCTGGCGGTGTTCTTCTACATGCCGCACGCTTCGTATCTCGCCGAGCACGGCGCCTCCATATTCGAAAGCGGAATGAAGGCCAACTTTGAACTGACCAAGCGTTTTACCGCCGAGTTCAGCATTCGGCCGCTGCTCGTTCAGCACCGCGCGAAGTCCCTGCGGCTGTTGGCGAAGTGGGCGAGTGATCCGAATCCGCATGTGCGACGGCTCGTGAGCGAGGGCACTCGGCCGCGGCTGCCTTGGGCCATGCGGCTGCCGGAGTTTCAGGCCGACCCGAATCTGGCGTTGCCACTGCTGGAGAAGCTCAAGGACGATGGTCAACGTTACGTGTGTCGCTCGGTAGCGAACCATCTCGGCGACATTGCGAAGGATCACGCCGAGGCCGCCTTCGATGTTTGCGAGCGATGGCTGGCGGAGTTGAAGGACGTCGAGCGGGAGGTAGCCGACAATCGCCGCTGGCTGATTCGGCACGCGCTGCGCCATCCCGACAAGAAGGGGATCAAGCGCGCCAAACAACTTAGGGCCCTGGCAAAGCACAGACGCCGTTGAGCCCGGCGAACCTTTGTTGTCAGCGGGTGTCTTCTCCACTGTCAGCAGCCACGTAGTGGCCGGCACTCGGAGGTGCGGTGGCTTGAGCTACCACAACTTGGGCTTGCCGATTGACGAATCAGACCTACAAGCGTTGAGGCGTTGGGGGGGCGATCGCGACCAACGCCGAAGAGAGGGCATTTCAAGAAACTTCCCTGCCGCAATCGAAGGCAGTTTTTCTGCTGGTTTTATCAATCCGATTGCCGATCGGGAAGTTCTTGAAATGCATTGGAGCAACTTTGGCCAAACAACTGCCCGCTCGGACTACATCTTCCTGTCAAGAAGCCCCGTGTCTGAGCAACACTTCGTTGTGGGCCGCCATTCATGCTCGACTGCCGGCCGGGAGTACATGACGGTCCTAAGGTAGCGATGCCGGGCGACCGGCTAGTGAACGGCGCCGGAGTCTGCAGCACGTTTTGAAAAAACTTGTTGGGGGTTGGCCGCAGGTTGCAGGCGAGCAGCTTGCATTACGACAAGCCGCCGCTTGCAGGCTGGCAGCCTGCACCACGACAAGTTGTTCAATCCCTGCTTGCAGACAATGGGGCCAGTCAACCATCGGCAACTTGGTTGCCGGTACGGACGACCGATCTCTTGGCGATCCTTCGTCGAGCATTGCAGAATTTGACCGACTGCCGATCTGGAGTACATGACTCTTAATCCGCGGGTTGCGGGTTCGATTCCCGCCGCCTCTTTGGGAGGCGTAGCTCAATTGGCAGAGCAGCGCACTCTGGTCACCACCTCGTCGGTCATTTTTTAGCGACCTCAGTGAAGCCGTGTGGCCGCCTCGCTCTTGAGGGAAATGAAGAGCCTTCTACGTGGCTGCATTGTTGGCACTCGACGCCTCTGGTCCGATTCATCGGGCTCGGGGCGTTGTTCGTTTCAACAGGCCTTCGCCCGGCAGGCCGGCAGGGCGACAGACGTTAGCCGCGAGCGCGAGCTCGGGGAACCGCGCGCACTGCGCTCCCTGCGTGCAAAGCCCCGGCAGGGGCGATAGACGTTAGCCCCGAGCGCAAGCTCGGGGAACCGCGTGCACCGCGTTCCTTAGGCGCAAAGCCCCGATAGGGGCAGCAGAAGATAGAGATCGACGAGGGGCGGGAAGGGCAGGCAGGGGGGGCTGAGG
>JAGQPF010000498.1 GCA_020426845.1 Planctomycetales bacterium | reverse complement strand
GTCGCCCCGAATGGCTTGAGCGTCTACACGCTTCATGTTCTCTCACAGAGGCACAGAGGCACGGAGTTAGATTCACAAAGGCGCCGTGACCCGCGAAAGAGTTCGGACAAAGCCCAATCCCGAAATCCTCCGTGTCTCCGTGTCTCCGTGAGACAACCTGCCCCGGGGACGAGCATCGCGGTGCTGAGCTCAAACCTCGGCGCGAATGGTTCGCTCGGCTCTGCGCTGCATGGATCTCTCACAGAGGCACAGAGACACGGAGTTTGAATCACCAAGTCGCTGTGTCCCGAAAGAGTGCCGACACAATAGCCCGGCACCAAAGTCCTCCGTGTCTCCGTGTCTCCGTGAGACAACTTGCCCCGGGGACGAGCATCGGGGTGCTGAGCTCAAACCTCGGCGCGAATGGTCCAGGCCCAAGTCCAATGGCCTAGGTTGCCAGTCCACCGAAGCGTCGCTGCCGGGAGGCGTAGGCGCGGATCGCTTCGTGCAGGTCCTTTTCGTGGAATTCGGGCCAGCACAACTCCGTGACCCATAGCTCGGCATAGCTCACTTGCCAGAGTAGAAAGTTGCTGATTCGCATCTCGCCCGCCGTGCGAATCATCAGGTCCGGATCGGGCATTCCCGCCGTGTAGAGATGCTCGCTGATCGTGGCTTCATCGATTTCGTCGGGATCGAGCAGTCCATCGCGAACTTTGCGGGCAATGGATCGGACGCCGTCGGTCATTTCGGCGCGGCCGCCGTAGTTGATTGCCAGGCAGAGCTTCGTGCCGCTGTTCTGGGAGCTGAGCTGGATCGTTTTGTCCATTTCGGAAAGCGTGCTGGCGGGAATGCCTTTCCGCCGGCCGATGATTTCAACCACGATGTCCTGGTCCATGATGATGCTTCGCTCCTCGATCATGTACTGTTCGAGCAGGTGCATCAGAAAGTCGAGCTCGCCCTGCGGCCGCTTCCAGTTTTCACTGGACAGGCAATAGAGGGTGAGCTGTTGTATTTTTAGTCGCGCGGCTTCTTCCACGGTGCGACGGACGCTGGCGACGCCGCGGCGGTGCCCCTCGATTCGCGGGAGCTGCTGGCGTTGTGCCCAGCGGCCGTTGCCGTCCATGATGATCGCGATGTGAGCGGGGCGGCGCTCGCGCGGCACATCGTTCAGGTCCGGCAATTGTGTGCTGCTGATATTTGGATCGGACATGAGCCTGGTCCTCGTCTAACAGCCTTTGGAAAAGGCGCAGCCGGCAATCGGAACCGCATTCACTCGGCAGAAAAACGCTGTTGTGCTGATTGCCGAATCAGGCGCCTTTTAGTGGCTATCCAAAATGGGAAGCCTCAACCCGCGGCTCGCCGCTCAATCGACCGCCGGCACATCCATGGTTTGCGCTCGATCGGGGCCGACCGAGACAATCTCGACGGGGCGCCCGAGCAGCTTGCCCACGCGTCGCACGTAGTCCTTGGCGCCTTGCGGCAGGTCCTCGTATTTTCGCACGCCGGTGACATCGACCTGCCAGCCGGGAATGGCCTCGTAGATCGGGGTGACGCGGCGAAGGTCGTCCGCGTGACAGGGGAAATTGCTGATCCGCTGGCCATCCAGCTCGTAGGCGGTGCAGATCTTCACTTCGGGAAGCTGGCTGAGCACATCGAGCATCATCAGGGCCACGCCGCTAACGCCGCTCAGCCGCGTGGTGTAGCGGACCGCCACCGCATCAAACCAGCCACAGCGGCGAGGCCGACCCGTGGTGGTTCCGTACTCATTGCCTAGCTGTCGAATCCGCTGGCCGGCCTCGTTGTCTTGTTCGGTGGGGAATGGGCCGCCGCCAACTCGCGTGCTATAAGCCTTGGCCACTCCGATCACCTTGTTGATCCAGCGCGGCGGCACGCCCGAGCCGGCTGAGACGCCAACTCCCGACGCATTGCTGCTGGTCACGAACGGAAACGTGCCATGATCAATGTCCAGCAGCGCTCCTTGGGCGCCCTCGTAGAGCACCTTGCGATCCTGCTCGACCGCGTCCAGCAAGTAGCTGGTCGTGTCGGCCACGTGAGGCTTCAGTCGCTCTGCGAACCGCAGGTAATCCGCAATGATCGCCTCGGCGTCGAGCGTCTCTTGGTCGCCGAGTCCCGTGAGCAGCCGCTGTTTGAACTCCACGACCTGCCGGACCTTGTCCGGGAAGTCCGCGCGATAGAGGTCGCCGAGCCGAATGCCGTGGCTACGGCCAACCTTGTCTCGATAGCAAGGGCCGATGCCGCGGAGCGTGGTTCCGATGGACTCGCCGTCGACCGGGCGGTCATTCATGGCGCGGTCTTCCGCCAGATGCCAAGGGAACACCACATGCATCCGCTCGCTCAACATCAGGTTGTCGCCGCCGACATGCACGCCGCGGGCGGTGAGCGAGTCGATCTCCTGCAGAATCGTCGGCGGATTCAGCACGACGCCCGGAGCGATGATATTGACGACGCCCGGATTGAGGATGCCGCTGGGGACGTGATGCAACTTGTAGGTGGCGCCGCCGGTGACCACGGTGTGGCCCGCGTTGGCGCCGCCCAAGAAGCGAACGACGATGTCGTTCTCGGCGGTCAGCAAGTCGACCAACTTGCCCTTCGCTTCGTCGCCCCACTGCAAGCCAATGACGCACGTTCCAGGCACAATGAGACTCCCTCAGTAAATCGACAACGGTGAAGCGGGGTACAGCGGCCTGAAAAAGATCGAATCCAACGAGCAATCGGAACTGCGTTCATCGTGCAGCAAAAGTCCGCCGATTGCCGGAAGCATCGTTTTCAAGGGCCTCCTAGGTAGGTGAGGTGCAGTTTGGCAACGCGTTGGTGGAGATCCCCGCGACCCGGTCCCTCGGGCCTCACAAGGGTCGCCTGCGATGGAGGCCCGACCGGTCAAATGGGACGAGCCCAACACCGTTTCCCGGCTGGGCAATTTGGGTTGCGGTCCGCGTCCGGACCAGCGATGGACCAAAGGGCTGTCAGTGGTCCGGAATAGGGGTTGGGGGCAAAAAGGGGGGCCAAACCCGCAAGTTTCCTTGGTTTCACGGGTTTGGTCAAGGAGCCCTGGATGGCCGATCGGCGTCGGAGCGGTCGCGAGCGGGTTGAATTCTGAGAAACCGCCGGGAATTGGTGGTAAACTGGAGCGAACACGCGGCGGAACAATGCGTTGGTTCTTTGCCTATTCTTCGCCCATTCTTCGCTGTATTGCGATGGTTACGCCGCTGTTTAACCTGAGCCCAGAACAAAAATCCGGCGGTTCAATCCGCCCTGAGCACTTGTTTCCCCGTCATTCGTCGTTCGCCTGAGTTTCTTTTCGACGGTTCTTTATGAGCATCAAACGCTGTCCGTACTGCATGGACGAGGTTCGCATTCCCGCCGGTGTGCCCGAGACGGCGACAGTGCGCTGCCCGCTTTGCCTGGAAGAGTACCAGCTGTTAGAGGTCGGCCTGCCCCCGCTGCTCGAAGTGGTCGATGGTGGCGACGCGATGTTGGTCGGCGCCGGCGTGGTGTCCGGCGCGGCGGCCGCTGGCGAAGCCGACACGGCCGACGGGTACCGTCTCGCCGGCTCGGATCTGAAGGTCGCGAAGGACACATCCGACGACGGTGGCGCCCTCCCTGCATTTTCCCTGACTGAGGAGAAAGCCGCCAGCGGCGCCACGTCCACCGTCAAAACGTCTCGGCGTCCCGCCAAGAAAAAGGCCAGTCCAATCAAGGAGATGGTGAAAATCGTCGGCGGGGGTGTGATCGGTTTGGCCATTGGCCAGCTCGCGCTCTGGTATCTTCCTGGCGATTGGAAAACGAAACAACGAGATCCCTTTGGCCTGGGACCTCACGTGCACAAGGTGGCCCCCTGGATTGTGCCATCTCAGGTTTCCGGTGTTTCGCAGGTTGACCTCACCAACGCGGGCGAAACGCAGATTGCCGATGCCGGCCAGACTCCAGTTCCAGCACCGGCTCCTGCCGATGACATGGACCTATCCAAGGTGGGAATGAACAACCCGCAGGCCAAACAGAACGCGAAACAAAAGCAAAGCAAGCGAAAGAATGGTGGCGCGCAAAGTCTCGATCCCGGCGTCGCGCCCGAGCCGACACCTCCCACACCACCCACACCGGACCCCGGCGGACTCGAACTCCCGCCGCTCAATCCGTTGACTCCGGAAGTTCCAGCTCCCGAGAGTTCCGGCGGCGGCGGGTTCAACGGCATCGACGGATCGTCAATTTCGATCCCGCCGCTCGATCCCGCGATCATGCCGTCGGACCAGGAGGCGGACGCCGGTGGCAAACTTGCCGAAGCCGTGCAGGCAGCTCACGCCGCTCATCAGCGGATCAACAAGTGGGCGGAGCTGTCGTCCGACGAGAAGCGGGAAGTCGGCACCGCTTACTTCGAGCAGCTGTCCGCCATCGCGGATGCTATCGCCGCCGTCGGAGCGTCCCACAACCAAGTCCGCAATCGCAAGGACGAGATTCGCGAGCTGTTCGCAACCGGAGCTCCGCAGGACAATCCCCGGACACGAATCATTTTCAGCTTGGGCGTCGCCAAACTGAAGCAGGGAGAGCCCGGTGCGCTCGCTCTTTACGGCACAATCCAAAGTGTCGGCAAAGAGGAAGGACAACCCGTCATTCGCTTGTCGATCGACAAGGACACGTCCGTATTGGTCCTGTGTCCAGAGCACGACGGCACTTATACCGATGGCGATCAGCTATTTCTGCTCGGCACGCGGCTTGCCGACGATCAGCATGATTTTAAGGACGTCGTCGCGGTTCGCGCCGATGTGCTGGCGGTCGACAAACCCAAGCAGTGACGTGACTACGGGACTGCCTGCCGCCCTGTCTCCAAGACAGGATGTCTGTCCGTGCATGAGAACGAGATCGGAACCATTGTCGTAGATAGCGCGGTCCATCTCCACAGGGATCTCGGCCCCGGGTTGTTGGAGTCCGTGTACGAAGTGGCATTGGCCGCGAAGTTGCGGAAGCATGGATTGTCCGTAGAGCGCCAACAATCCATTCGGTTCGAGTACGAAGGCCAGCAATTCGACGAAGGTTTCCGCGCGGACCTGGTCGTCGCGGGAAAAGTGATTGTCGAACTGAAGTCGGTTGAAAAGGTTCATCCGGCCCATCGTAAGCAGTTGCTAACCTACCTTCGTCTATCCGGATTGAAGCTCGGCTATCTGCTGAACTTCGGTGAGAATCTGATGAAGGACGGAATCACTCGCGTCATACACGGCAACCTTTAGTGCGACGCGACAATTCAGCCCCGCGTTGAAGTTTCCCGGGGCAAGTTGCCTCACGGAGACACGGAGACACGGAGGATTTCGAGGTTGGGCTTTGTCTGGGTTCTCTGTGCGACTCACGGCGATTGTGTGAATTTAACTCCGTGCCTCTGTGCCTCTGTGAGAGAACCATGAAGCGCGTCGCCGCTCGAGCCATTCGGGGCGACGAGTGAATTCGGCCCTCGCGTTGCTGTTTCCCGGGGCAAGTTGTCTCACGGAGACACGGAGACACGGAGGATTTCGAGGTTGGGCTTTATCTGGGTTCTTTGTGCGACTCACGGCGACTGTGTGAATTTAACTCCGTGCCTCTGTGCCTCTGTGAGAGAACCATGAATCGCGTAGCCGCTCGAGCCATTCGGGGCGAGGAGTGGACTTAGCCCTCGCTCGGCTTACTTCTCCGCAAAGCGATCGCCGTTCTCGTCCCACCACTTGCGCCAATTCTTGTGCGCTTGCTCGCGTTGTTCGTCGGTTTCGAACCCGCAAGAGTAAGGTTGGAAGACGACTTTTTCGGCGGCCACCGTCAATTCGAAGCCAAAGTCGGCGGGCTGTTTGCCGACCAAATGGATCAGCATCGCCAACGCTCGATCACGCAGTTGCGTGCGGACGAGCGGCTTGCCCTGGCCGCGGCTCCACGAATTGGTGATTCGCTCATCCTGGAGCAGTGCTTGCAGTTTGGGGATGTCGGACTTGTCGCCGAATCGGCCGAGGCAAGTCACCACTCGGTCGAGCGTTCCAGAGGACTGCGACGTGTCGGCGACGATCCGTCGCGAGTGTTGGAGGGCGATGTCCTTGATCTCGTGCTCAAGCACCACATACAGGATCAGTGATCGGTCGGTCTCGAGCGACAACACGTGCTCAAGGTAATGCCGAAACATGCGGTTCAGTTGCTGGTTCGCCTTGAGTTCAGGCGAATCGTTGCGGAACACCTGGT
>JAGQPF010000497.1 GCA_020426845.1 Planctomycetales bacterium | reverse complement strand
TGAAGCACTGGTTCCACGCCTCCGGCACCAGCGTGATGGTCATTGCCTCGAAGAAGCCGGACGCCACCAGGGCATTGCGCACTCGCTCGACGAGCACATCGAAGTCCGAGCGATGGGAAGGCGCCATGGGCACCGCCGAATCTTCCGGGATCTGGTCATAGCCGTGAATTCTGGCCACTTCCTCGATCAGATCAACCTCGCGAAGGCAGTCGCGACGCCACGACGGCGGGCGAGTCGTGATTCGGGCCGCGTCGGTGTTGACCTGCTCGAAGCCGAGCGAGTTGAGGATGCGCCTCGTCTCGTCCATATTGATTTCGATGCCTAGCAGCCGCGAGATCTCGGACATTCGCAACACCACCGGCTTGGCAGGCGGCGCTGGTTGTCCAGCAGTGACGGCGCCTCGCTCGAGCTCGCCGCCGCAGATCTCCAAAATCAATTGGCAGCAACGGCGGCTGGCCCAGTCGACGCCCGCAGGGTCGACTCCCCGCTCAAAGCGATACGACGAGTCACTATCGAGCTTCAGGTGCCGCGCCGTGCTGCGTGTGGCTAGCTGAGCGAACTCGGCCGCTTCGATCAACAAATCCGTCGTGGACTCGGCGACCTCGGTCGGAGCGCCACCCATAATCCCCGCCAATGCGACGGGCCCCACGGCGTCGGCGATCACGCACATCTCCGAATTCAATTCGTAGGTGTTGTGGTCGATCGCCTCGAGTGACTCGCCCTCGGCAGCCCGCCGCACGACAATAGCAGGCTTGCCGGCCGCGTCGCCGCGAAGTTTGCTCAAATCGAAAGCGTGCAGCGGCTGCCCCGTCTCGTACAACACGTAGTTGGTGATGTCCACCACGTTGTTGACCGGATTGATGCCGACCGCCTGCAGACGCTTGACCATCCAATCGGGACTGGGGCCGACCTTGATTCCACGAATGATGCGGGCCGAGTATTGGGGACAAAGCTCGGGCGCCTCGATCACGACCGAGACCGATTCCCCGGCGGGTCGAGCGGACTCGTTCAGCTGCAGATCGGGAATCTGCAACGGGTGACTCCACAGCACGCTGACCTCACGGGCCACGCCGATGTGGCCGAGGCAGTCAGGGCGATTGCTGGTCACTTCCAGATCGACGACGTGATCATCGCTCAGATCGGTGGTGGACTCATGATTCAAGCCCGCCATCGCCAGCCGCTCTTCGAATTCGGCCAACGGCATGTCGAGCTGGACGTAATCCTGTAGCCAATTCCAAGAGACGAGCATGATGCGATTCGGGGCTGGTTGTTTGAGTAGTGCCCTGGATGAAGCCGAGGGGACGTCTTTCCGTGGCGACGGGCAATGGGCTAGGCAAACTGGGCCAGAAAACGGACGTCGCCTCGGTAGAGATTGCGGATGTCCGTGATGTTGTGGCGCCGCATGCAAAGCCGCTCGACGCCCAGGCCAAACGCAAAGCCACTGACCTCGGCCGGATCGTAGCCAACCGCTCGCAGCACGTTGGGATCTACCATCCCGGCGCCGCCGAACTCCATCCAGCTGCCGTTCCAGTAAAAGTCGGCTTCGACGCTGGGCTCGGTGAACGGGAAGAAGGAGGGGCGGAAGCGAATGTGGACGTCCTCGCCCAGGTAGCTGGTGGCGAACATCCGCAGCACGGTTTTCAGATCGGCCATCGTGACATGCGTGTCGATCATCAACCCTTCCATCTGATGGAACATCGGGTAGTGGGTCTCATCGACCTCGTCGGGCCGATAAACGCGCCCCAACGAAATGATCCGCACCGGCGGGGGCGTGGAGTCCATCACGCGAATCTGCACGGTGCTGGTCTGACTGCGCAGCAACAGTTGGCTGACAACGCCGTCGTGGGAAAGATAGAAATTGTCCTTCGGATCGCGAGCCGGATGCTCCAGCGGAATATTGAGCGCCTCGAAATTGTGACGCTCGTCCTCGACCTCGGGGCCATCGGCGACCGTGAACCCGAGCCGCCCCATGATGTCTTTCAGCGCTTCGATCGTTTGCGTGATCGGGTGCAGACCGCCGGTGGCGGGGCGGATGCCAGGCAGCGTGGTGTCGATAGCGCGAGGATCCGCTGCGGCCCCGCCTTGCGACTTCGCCTCGTCAAAGGCGGCCTCGAGAGCCTGCTTCACCTCGTTAAAACGCTTGCCGGCGGCTGGCTTGTCGTCGCGGTCGACCGTGCCGAGTCCCTTTTGGGCCGCCTTCAGACGTCCGTTCTTGGCGCCGAGAAACTCGACACGCGCCTCCTCCAAGGCCTCGCCATCGGCGGCCTGCCGAAATGCCAACGTGCCGGCCTCGAGCAGGGCGTCAAGCTGGGCGGTGAATTCGGACAGGGACATGAATGCTCCTCCCAAGTGATGAGCAGTGAGGTGCCGTGAGGGGCAAAGCAGGGCGCGGAGTCGGTGGCGACAACTCGGAGCGGCGACTACACGGCACGCACGAGGGCAACCCAGCGAGTACATAAACAATCAGGAGAGTCCGGCGTGGCCGTCTCTCCTGTTTGCTGGCATACCTGCGATTACTGCAGTGCCGCAATTTGTTGATATCGCGGCAGTGCTCGAGGCAGCGGTTATTTCAAAGCTGCCTTCGCCGCATCACAAACTGCGTCAAAGCCGGCGGGATCGACGATGGCCATCTCCGACAGCATCTTGCGGTTCAGCTGAATGTTGGCCTTGTCCAATGCGTGGATCAGCTGGCTGTAGCGCAGGCCTCGCATGCGGCAGGCGGCGTTGATGCGGGTGATCCACAGGCGGCGAAAGTCGCGTTTGCGGACTCGTCGATCGCGAAACGCGTAGACCCCAGCGCGAATCAGGGTTTCTTTGACCGTTCGCAGCAGGTTCTTGCGGCCGCCGCGATACCCCTTGGCTCGCTTAAACAAACGCCGCTTGGCTTTGGTACGAGCCGCGCCTTTGGTGGTCCTCATGATCGTCTCCTTGGGCGAGTCAGGCCCCGGGCGGCAATGGACTGCCAGCCGGTGTTAGGCGCCTGCACGCCAGTGTTGAAAATTTACTTAAATTAGCAATTGAGATAAGCCTGTTGAAAAAGACCCAACTGGCAATCGAAACCAGCTTTAGCCCGCGGGAATATGCGGTATCGATTGCCGGATCAGGTGTTTTTCAACGGCTTCCTAATAGCTGTTGCCGCGAAGGGCGTCTTGCAACTGTCGCTCCATGCACTCGGCAACCGTGCCGGTGCCGCGGAGATTCCGCTTGCGCTTCTGCGACATGCGAGCCTGCAAGTGGCTCGTGCCCGACTTGCGGTGTTTCGCATGGCCTTTGGCGGTCAGGCGGAACCGCTTTTTGGTGCCTTTGTGGGTCTTTTGCTTGGGCATCGGCTTTTCCTATCGCACTCGTGACCGCAAGGTGGGTGCTGGGGTTTTCGACCGCTCTGATTGCGGTAGTTGAGTCAAAACCAAACGACCATCTTACGGGAAAGCAGTTTACGTTGGAAGGGGCGTCTGCCGAGGCTCAAAAAGGGAAATTTGGCCGTTCGCCGTGGCGTCGCCGTTTCAAATCCCGTCCAGACCGCTGGAACCGCATTTTGCCGCAGCATGGAGCTCGACGTACGTGCTGACCTTCTTCCGCATGCAACTAGTCGAGCCACGGCAAGAAAGCTAGGCTGAGGGATTGCGTTAAACCGCCCGGACTCTCACCCCGGGCGAACGGGCGGACTTCTCTTCCTTCTGCGACCCACCTTATGTCCCGCCGCCGCCGCCGCCGACATCCCAACTGGCCCGCGCGGTGGATCATCGGCACGCTGTTGGCGGGGGCCGTCGCGTATCTCACGATTCCCGCGTCATTGGAGCACCAGCGGCTCGAAGCCATTGGG
>JAGQPF010000496.1 GCA_020426845.1 Planctomycetales bacterium | reverse complement strand
GTTAGACGAACGGGCCGTGTTGTCAGTGCGCCGAGCAGGAGTTGAACCTGCAAAGCTCGAAAGCGGGTGGGTTACAACCACTTGGGCTTGCCAATGCCCAACCGACGCATGTTGTTTAAGTGGCACGAGTGAGAGTCGAACTCACAGACGATCACGAAGGTCGGGCACCGACGCCTTGCGTTGGTCGGTCGCCGCTTTACCGGTTTGCGTACCGTGCCGATTTGTCGAGCGTCCTCGATGGGATTTGAACCCACGATCTCCTGCGTGACAGGCAGGCGAGCACTCCGCTGCTCCACGAGGACGAAATTGTTTTGGCTTCTTGCGCGAGACGTGGTGGTGAGTTGAAACTACAATCCATGCGACGAACCTTCGCTCGGTGCCCATGCCATGTCTTGTCGTTAAGTGCCCAGAGCAGGAGTCGAACCTGCAAACACTCGGCGACCTACGCGGAGCGTATGTGCCCGAGCCGAGCCGCTCTACCGGTTGGCGTATCTAGGTATCTTTGGTTGAGTAGTCCTGGAGGGACTCGAACCCCCGATCGTCTCCTTGTAAGGGAGCAGCCTTCGCCGCTGGGCCACAGGACTAAGTTGTCGGTCTTTCAGAGCGGAAGCCGTGAGACTCGAACTCACACGCGGTTTTCGCCGCCACCTGCGTTCAAGGCAGGCTCCTCATCCAGCCGGATGACTTCCGTCCATTGATCTGATTAAGCTGCGGAAGTTGGAATCGAACCAACGGCCTCCTGCGACCAACTTATCGGTCGGTGCCCGGAGCCAGGCGTCACTACCAACAGCAACTACCCCGCATCGATTTGCTTTACGTACGACACCGTTTCAACAGTCGGGTTCACCAGCTCGGGGAGAAGGAATCGAACCTTCATCTCCTGCTTCAAAGGCAGGCGGCCTACCGTTAGCCGATCCCCAAGAGTGCCCTGCGAGAGTCGAACTCGCCTCGCCAGGTTGGAAGCCTGGCACCTTTGCCGCTCGGCCAAGAGCACGTTGTCGTCAGCGGAAGGAGAGAGAGTCGAACTCTCAAGGCCGTGAAGCTCGTCCCGGTTCGAGCGGGGTGCCATCGCCAGTTGGCTTGCCCTTCCGTAAAGCTGCGGAGGCAGGAATCGAACCTGCGTCAGGACGGGTAACAACCGTCTGCCCGTACCAACACGAGCACCACCGCATCAATCATTCATTCAGTCAGGATGGCTGGATTTGAACCAGCGATCTCGTGCTCCCGAAGCACGCGGAATGCCAGGCTTTCCCACACCCTGAGATTGAGAGCGCCCAGCGGGAATCGAACCCGCACATCCGCCATGGCAAGGCAGTAGGCTCGCCGTTACATCATGGGCGCTTGTTGCGTGTGCCGAATTGTCAAGGATCAAGAGCACCGGGCCGGACTCGAACCGGCGTCGCCGCATTACGGGTGCGGAGTCTTCGCCGCTAGACGACCAGTGCTTGCAAATTGTCAGTAGGACCACAGGGGCTCGAACCCTGACCTCACCGGTTAAGAGCCGGGGATGCTGCCGCTAACACCTTAGTCCCATGTTGTTGTCTTCAGTCGGCGCGGCGGGAGTTGAACCCGCGACCTGCGTCTTATAAGGACGCCGCTCTCACCGTTGAGCTACGCGCCAGTGAGAGTAGGGTCGGAGGGAATCGAACCCACACCG
>JAGQPF010000495.1 GCA_020426845.1 Planctomycetales bacterium | reverse complement strand
TCGCGGCCTCACAAGACTTCGCCGGCAGCGTCAAGGACGCGCTGCTCGCGGCGCTTACCTCCCCTCAGTTTTTGTTCTTGATCGAAACCAGCCAGAGCATTCAGCCGGAACCGCTGGACGGCTACGAGCTGGCGTCCAAGCTCTCGTACTTTCTCTGGAATTCGCCGCCGGACGCTTCGCTGTTGGCCGCCGCACAGCGAGGAACGCTTCAGCAAGAGCTCAAGCCACAGTTGGCTCGAATGATCGACGACGCCAAGTTTCAACGATTTACGCGCGAGTTTGCTCGACAATGGCTGAGTCTCGACAAGCTGGATGTGGTGGAAGTGGATCGCAATCGTTTCCCGAACTTGACTCGGGATGCCAAGACGCATCTCGGTCACGAGCCGGTGGCATTGCTCGAACATGTTATTCGCCACAACCTGCCGGTGCGGGATCTCGTCCAATCGGACTATCTGCTCGCCAATGAAGTGACGGCGAGCTACTACGGACTGGGCGATCGCTGCGAAACCGGGTTCGAGTTCCGACCGCTGGCCCACGACCGAGCCGACTTGGGTGGATTGCTGTCCCAGGCGGGCATTCTGGCCGGACTCTCGGATGGCCGCGAGTCGAATCCGATCAAGCGTGGCGCCTGGCTCGCGCGCAAGATCATCGCCGAGCCCCCGGCGGACCCGCCCCCAAACGTGCCCGCGCTGCCCGAGGAGAATCCGGAAGGGCTGTCGCTGCGGGAGAAGCTCGAGCGTCATCGCGACCAGCCGGGCTGCGCCAAGTGTCACGCGGGCATCGACCCCTGGGGACTGCCGCTCGAGCAATTCAATGCAGGCGGGTTGCTAAAATCCGCGGCGGTCGACGCCGAAGCCACGTTGCCCGATGGCGCCGAAGTGCATGGAGCCGCGGACCTGAAGCGTTATCTCGCGGACGACCGCATTGACCAGGTCGCCTTTAGCGTGCTGAAGCACTTGACGATCTATGCCACGGGACGTTCGCTCACCTACCAGGATGCCGAGTTCCTGCGGGAACACGGCGCCAAGCTAAAACCAAACGGCTACCGCATGCGCGACATGCTGGAGCTGATCGTCACCAGCCCGCTCTTCCTATCTAAGTAACGCCAGCGGCTATCGGCCGTCCGCTGCCAAACTCGCGGCATACTTTCGCTGCAGCTCTTGGAGTTCTTGAACCGTTTCAGGATGGTCGGCGGCCAAGTTGCGCGCCTCCGTCTCGTCCATCGCCAAATTGGCGAGGAACAACCGATCGGCCTCCCCGAGCGACTTCGGCGCTCGAGAGTCGGTCGGATTGCCCAGCAATTTCCAGTCGCCGCGCCGCACGACCCACTGGGCTCGCGGACCGCGCCCCAATTGCCAGTAGAAAGAGTCATGCGGTGAGGGAGCATCTGCGGACTTCAGCACCGTCGCCAAGCTGCGGCCGTCGAGGTGAACCTGGGGCAGGTTGACGCTCGCCAGCTCGGCAAGTGTCGGAAACCAGTCACAACCCACCGCGAGTTGCCCGCGCACCACTCCCTGCGGCAGGCCTCCCGGCCAGGAGACGATCGATGGCACGCGGATGCCGGCTTCGAACAAGCATCCCTTGGCGCCGCGATAAGGCCCTGGATTGCCGCCGCCGAAAAACGTCCGCTCCTCCACCGAATGGCCGTGGTCCGATTGGAGCACGATGATCGTATTCTCGCGCAGCCCCAGCTGCTCAAGATGATCGACCACTTGTCCAATCCGCTCATCCATCGAGCTGACGAAGGCCGCGTACATGCGGCGAGGACTGGGGAGCGATGCGTATCTCTCGCGCCACTTGGCGGTTCCTTGCAGCGGGTAGTGCGGCCAGTTGATCGCCCAGTAGAGAAAAAACGGGCCGTCCTGCGACGCCGAAATGAACCGCTTGCACTCGTCGACCATCGCGTCGCCGAAATAGGCGCCGTCCATCCAGATCTCTTTCCCGTCACGCCACAAGTCGTGCCGATTCGGGCCGTTCCAGTAGAAGAAGTGTGAGTAGTTGTCGATGCAACCGCCCATATGCCCAAACGACGACTGGAACCCCTGGCCGTTGGGCATCGTGTCGGGCGTGTAGCCCAGATGCCATTTGCCGACATGGCCCGTGCGGTACCCGGCTGTCCGCATCAGCTCGGCGATCGTGAGCTCCTCGGTGGGCATGCCGGGCTGTCCCAGCGCAGACGAGACGTTGGAGGGAACGCCCGCGCGGGCGGGAAAGCGCCCGGTCATCAGCCCGGCTCGAGACGCCGAGCAAATCGCCGATGGCGAGTACATCTGCGTAAAGCGAATCCCCGTGGCGGCGAGCCGGTCGAACGTCGGCGTGACAAGATCCTTGGACCCGTAGCAGTTCGCATCCAGCGTTCCTTGGTCATCCGTGTAGATCACCACGATGTTCGGACGTTCCGCACCGCAGGCAGGATTGAGCCACGCCAGGCCAAACGAGGAAAACAAGCAACAGGCGACGGTCGCGAGAGTATACCGATGCATGGCAAACTGAGGTGCAGAGGTCAGTGGTGAAAAAGAAGTTGCAGGGCGTCGATTCCGTGGTCGTCCGTCGCGCGGCGAACAGCTCGTTGAAAACGACCCAGCTCGCAATCGAAACCGCCTTCGCGCTGCGAAAACGCTGTGTCGCTCGTAGGAAACGGTATTTCCAACGCCCTCTCACTGCGGCGAATTGCCACCGGCTAGACCGCGTGTCCGGCAGCGACGGGCTGACTATACTCAAAATTCACCGCGGTTGCGCAATTCGCCCTCCTCTACGCCCCCAATTCACGATGAACTCCGGCCTGCTCCGCCCTTGCACCCTTCCACTTGTCCGGAATGACCGACGAGGGAAAACTCACTGGCGACTCAGATTCCAAGTGCCGTTGAGCCGCCGCTGCAGTTCGTCACTGCTTTCCTTGCTGTGCCTGCTGTCGTTAGCCGCGATCGCAACGGCCGAGCCGCCGGGATACAACGCCGACGTCAAGCCGATCCTGTCGCGCCATTGCCTGGGCTGCCACGGCTTCGACGAGTCGAGTCGCAAAGGCGATTTGCGTTTGGACACACGCCAAGCAGCGGCGGAGTCGAAGGCGATTGTTCCCGGCAAGCCCGATGAAAGCGAGTTAATCCGGCGGATTATCTCTGCTGACTCCGAGCTCCGCATGCCGCCCGCCGACAGCGGTGAACAGCTTTCGGAAGCGGAGATTCAGACGCTTCGCCAATGGATCGCCGCCGGAGCCGACTACCAGCAACACTGGTCGTTCTCACCGCCACGCAAGGCGCCGCTGCCCGAAGCCTCACGTGCGGATTGGCCCCTCTCCCCGCTCGATCACTTCGTCTTCACCGCCATCGAGGCCCATGGCTTGCAGCCGTCTGAATCCGCGGACCGCGCGCAGTGGCTGCGCCGCGTCAGCCTGGATCTCACGGGGCTTCCCCCGACCTTCGAGGAGGCCGACCGCTTCCTTGCCGACGAGAGCGACCAGGCCTACGAGCGAGTCGTTGATCGGCTGCTGGAGTCGCAGGCTTATGGCGAACACTGGGCGCGAATGTGGCTAGACCTCGCTCGCTATGCCGACACCAAAGGTTATGAAAAGGACCGCCACCGCGACATCTGGCGATATCGAGACTGGGTCATCCAGGCGCTGAACCGCGACATGCCGTTCGATCAGTTCACGATCGAGCAGTTGGCGGGCGACCTGCTGCCCAATCCCACCACCGATCAGATCCTCGCCACGGCCTTTCATCGCAATACGATGACCAACGAGGAGGGTGGCACCGACAACGAAGAGTTTCGCGTGGCCGCGGTGAAGGACCGCGTCGACACCACGATCCAAGTTTGGATGGGCCTGACGATGGGATGCGCAAAATGTCATTCCCACAAGTACGACCCGTTGTCGACACGCGACTATTACTCGCTGTACGCGATCTTCAATCAAACCCGCGACGTGGACACGGAAACCCCGTTCTGGCCGACGCCAACCGACGAGCAAGCGGCAAAGATCGCCGAGCTGAAGGATGCGTTGGCAGCGGCGGACCGGCAAGTCAGCGAACGCCCTGCAGATTTCACGGAGGCCTACGCGACTTGGCAAAAGTCGTTTGATGCCAACCCACTTTGGCAGACGCTGAAGCTCGCGCAATTCGAGTCACAACACGACGCGTCGCTTCAGCAGAACGACGCGGGCAATCTGATCGCTGGTGGAACGCGTCCCGACAAGGACACGTGGACGCTGACGTTCGCATTGCCCGCAATGCCGGACGGACAGTCGGCCAACGCATTGCGAATCGACTATTTGCCGCGTTCGGCCGGCGGCGAGTGGCCCGAGGACAACGTTGCCATTCGCGAGCTGACCGTCGAGCTTGTGGACGACGCTGGCACGGCCACGCCATTGGCCCTCACTGCGCCACGGGCCACCTTTTCCCAACGCGGCTGGGAAGCCGCCAAGGCGATTGATGGCGACACCGCCGCAGGCTGGGCGCTGGCGCCGAAGTTTCGCGAGCCCCAAGTTGCCATCTTCGAGTTCAAGGCCCCGCCTACCAAGGGCGTACTGCGAATCAAGCTCGAGCAACAGCATGGCGGTGGGCTGTTGCTGGCTCGCTCTCGATTCTCCGTCAGCTCGCATCCCACGGCTTGGCTTGAAGCCAAAGTGGAGCCGAATCTCGAGTCGGTGTTTGCTCGACACGTCTTTGCGCCAACGAAACAATTGCACATTCAACGCGAGCAGCTCGCCAAGCAACTCGCCGATGCCGAGGCCGCGGTCCCGCAGACGCCGGTCATGCTTGAACTGGACAAGTCCAAGCAGCGGGTGACGAAGATGCACAATCGCGGCAACTTTTTGGACCAGGGCGATGAGGTCACGCCTCGAGTGCCCGCATCGTTTGGCCAGTTGCCCGAGGGGGCGCCCGCCAATCGGCTGAGCGTAGCTCGCTGGCTGATGGCGCCCGAGAACCCGCTCACCGCGCGAGTGATGGTCAACCGAGTCTGGGCAAGGCTATTCGGCAAAGGCTTGGTGTTGACCGAGGAGGACTTCGGCTCGCAAGGCATGGCGCCCAGCCACCCCGAGTTGCTGGACTGGCTGGCGGTCGACTTCCGAGAGCAGGGATGGTCGCTCAAGCAATTGTTGAAGACGATTGTGCTCTCCCGCACCTACCGCCAAACTTCCGTCGCGATCGGGCCAAGCCGGGAGCTCGATCCGGAGAACACATGGCTCAGCCGAGGCCCAAGGTTTCGGTTGTCCGCCGAATCGGTACGCGACCAGGCGTTGGCGGCATCGGGACTGTTGACCGAAAAGATCGGCGGGCGGTCGGTCATGCCTCCTCAACCGGCCGGCGTTTGGAAGTCGACCTACAGCGGCGAGGATTGGAAGAACGCTCAGGATGGCGACCGGTATCGTCGCGCCCTCTATACCTATCTAAAACGCACCAGCCCCTATCCGTCGATGATCACATTCGACTCCGGCAGCGGGGAAGTCTGCTTGATTCGCCGCGTGCGCACCAACACGCCGCTGCAGGCGCTGGTGACGCTCAACGACACCGCCTACGTCGAGGCGGCCGGCGCCTTGGCTCGCCGCATGGAAAGCGCCGGTGACTCGCTTGAGGAGCAGTTGGCGGCCGGTCTGCGGCTGCTGCTGACACGCCAGCCGGCCCCGCAAGAGGTGAAACGATTGGCCGATTTGCACGCCGCCATGCGAACCGGCCTGACCGAGCAAGATGGCGCCGCTTTGCTCAAGGCAGCTGGCCGCGAAGGCGGCGACGCGGCCATGGTGGCGGTCGCCAACGTGATCTTGAACCTGGACGAGACTCTGACCAAGCCGTGACATGAAGCTACCACTCCATCTCGAGCGCGCACGCGCCACGACGCGTCGACATTTCTTTGGCCAGCTGGGGCTCGGCTTCGGCTCGATTGCGCTGCAATCGTTGCTGTCACGCGAAGCCCGCGCCGACGAGCCCGGTTTCCGCATTCCTGCCCGCGCCAAGTCAATCATCTACTTGCACATGGCAGGCTCGCCATCGCAACTGGAACTGTTCGAGCACAAGCCGGCGCTGGCCAAGCTGCACAACACTGACTGCCCGAAGGAGTATCTTGAGGGCAAGCGATTTGCGTTCATCAAGGGCACGCCCCGGATGCTCGGACCGCAATTCAAGTTTGCACAACACGGCGAAACCGGGCAATGGCTTAGCGAGTTGCTGCCCAAGCTCGCTGGGGTGATCGACGATGTCTGCGTCATTCGTACGCTGCACACCGAGCAGTTCAATCACTCGCCGGCCCAGCTGTTCATGCACACCGGCAACTCCCTGCTGGGCTACCCATCGATTGGCTCCTGGGTCACCTACGGACTGGGTAGCGAGAACGAGAATCTGCCGGGCTTTGTCGTGCTCTCGTCGGGAGGCAAGACGCCCAGCGCCGGCAAGTCGCTCTGGGGCTCCGGATTTCTTCCCACGGTCTATCAGGGCGTGCAGTGCCGCACGGACGGCGGCGACCCAATTCTCTATCTGTCGGACCCGGGAGGCATGTCGCGCAGCGCGAGACGGAAAACGCTGGACGCCCTGAACGACTTGAACCGCCTGCAACATCGGCAAGTCGGCGACCCCGAGACGCTGACGCGGATCGCTCAGTATGAGCTCGCATTCCGGATGCAGATGTCCGTGCCCGATGTGATGGACATCTCGCGCGAACCGCAACATGTGCTTGAAATGTACGGCGCCAAGCCCGGCTTCGTCTCGGAGGCGGAGAGCGCCGCGGACCCGCGGGTGCTGTATCGAGGCGATGACCCGACGTTCGCCAACAACTGCCTGCTGGCTCGCCGCCTCGTCGAAAACGGCGTCCGATTCGTTCAACTCTACGACTGGGGCTGGGACCACCACGGCAGCTCGCCGGGCGAGTCAATCGACGAGACGCTGCCCATCAAGTGCCGGCAAATCGACCAAGCGATTGCCGGGCTGCTGAGCGACTTGAAGCAACGCGGATTGCTGGACGAGACGCTTGTCGTGTGGGGTGGCGAGTTCGGACGGACTCCGATGATGCAGAACAATCTCCGCAGTGAACTCGTGAAAGGGTTCATCGGCAGAGACCACCATCCGCATGCGTTCACGATGTGGATGGCCGGCGCGGGCGTCAAACCCGGCGCCTACGGCCAGACCGACGACATCGGCTACTATATCGCCGAGCAACCGGTCAGTGTCCGCGACTTACAGGCGACCGTGCTCAATCGAATCGGGATCGACCCGTTCCGCTTCCGCTTCTCCTATCAAGGGCTGGAGAATCGGCTCATCGGCCCGACCGACGATGGCCGCGTGCTCTCCGACATTCTGTCCTAGCCACGGTGGCACGCAGTTCAAGTCGCTGGACGCATGTCAGCCGTTGAAAGGCCTACCGACGATGAACGGCATGCCCATCACCGATTAGCACGCAAGCGGTGCCGGAGTTGCTTCTCCAATTGCTCGACCAAGTCGGGATGCTGAGCCGCGACATTGGCAGTCTCGCCGGCGGGTGACCGATGGTCATACAGCTCGTGGTAGCCGTCCTTGTGGGCGATCAGCCGATGCGTGTCGGTGCGAATCGTCTCGGCGCGAGCTTGGTAGGAGATGGCAACATGGCCTGCCGCCGCCGGGTCGGCCAAAATCGGTGCCAAGGACACGCCTTGCGCAAATTCGGCACGAGGCACACCTGTCAGCTCACAAAGTGTGGGAAACAGATCCAGCGTCTCAACCACGCCATTGGCGCTCACGCCCGGCTGCTTCAGGCCTCGATACGAGATGATCAGCGGCGATCGCAACGACTCTTCAAACAACGCATGCTTTCCCCAGATCGCGTGCTCGCCGAGGTGCCAGCCGTGATCTCCCCAGAGCACAACAATCGTGTTGTCGGCGGCGCCGGACTTCTCCAACGCTGCCAGCAAACGCCCGACTTGCGCATCGGCGTAGCTTACACAAGCCGCATAGTGCTTTCGCACTTCGGTCGCGAACTCCGCGTCATTGTTCGGGTTCCGCTTCCAACGGTTGTACTTCATGAACTCCCCGGAGCCGTGCCAGGTGGTTCGCCCCGCCGGCTTGGCGGGATGTTCAATCGCGGGCAGTTCGGCGTCGCGATACTGCGCCATGTACTTGGCGGGCGCCCCAAACGGCAAATGAGGTCGGAGAATGCCGACGGCGAGAAAGAACGGCCGGTCAGCTGACGCGAGCGTCGCAAGTTGACGCAATGCTTCCGCCATGGAGACGCCGTCGGGATAGGTCATATCGTCCCCATCCACGGACTGAAACACATCCATCTCGCCCACATTCGTACGTATCTCGCCGTTGGCAAGTCCGTGCATCCAGCCTCGTGGATGTTGCCAGGGACCCGCTGGCAGCAGATGGCGATCCCAGGAGTCAGGCATTTCGGGCTTGCTGTCGTCATTCCAGTCGGGACCTCCGCGGCCGCCCGGGTGATGCGAGACCTTGCCCACGGAGACCGTGGTGAAGCCGTGCTGGCGAAACCAAGCGGGCATGCTCGCAGGCACCGACTCGGGCTTGGCTTGTAGCCGCGTGGAGCGATCGAACAATGCGCCGTTGCCCGCGCCGCCGTAGCGTCCCGTCAGCAGCGTGAATCTCGAGGCGCCGCATGTCGGCGCCTGCACGTAGTGTCGACGAAAAAGGCGCCCCTGGGCGGCAAGCCGATCGATGTTGGGCGAGTGAATGTACTCGCGTCCGTAACAACGCAACTCGGGCCGCAGATCGTCGACGCAGATCAGCAGCACATTGGAGGGGCCGCTGCGTTCGGCGCCCGTTGCTGGGGCCGCGAGCTGCGCGCTACACAACACCGAGGCGAATAGAGCAAAGCGAGTGATAAGAGCGATTCGCACCACTCGCGAACGATTCACAACTCGACACGACTTAACAAGCCGCTGAAAAGCACCGGTCCGGTCGCGCGCCACAGCATGGCTCGTTAGTGCGAGAGGTATTTCGATTGCAGGTGCGGTGTTCTTCAACAGGCTGTTACACATAGAACTGGTCCACATGATAGATTCGCAAGGTCACTTCGGAATCCCGTTTCCACTTTTTAGATCGAGTGTAATAGGCGATGAGCGCTTCGTCGCCCACAAACGTGAGCGAGGGGTAAGCGGCATCGTAATCCTCTCGCCGGTCGATGTCCTTGACCAGCGACCATGATTCGCCTTCGTCGCGAGAAAGCGCCACGCTCAGCGGTGTCCGCGGCCAGTTTGACTTGGACGCGACGTTGTTCCAGAGCACGATCAAGTCGCCGGTTTTGGGTATTCGCTTGACCAACGCCGGAGACTCGGGCGATGGCAGCGTCGTAGGACGCGGCGTGCTCCACCGCTCGCCACCGTCCTCGGAGACGCTGAAGTACTGCCGCTGATTCGTGTTTCTCAACAGGCAGAGCAGACTGCCATCACGCCGCTCGACGATCGTTGGCTCATGGCATCCACGGCCTGGCGCGGTCATCGAGTTCTTGCTACGATGCCAAGTGCGAAAACCGTCGTCCGAGTAAAACACGAACGAGTGCAAGTCCCCGCCCCGGTATCGCGCGCCGCCAACGTAGGTGTCGGCATGCGGACCGTGGGCCGGCAGCAAGACCCGGCCTGTGCTCAGCCGCACGGCTCGGTCGGCATTGTTGCAGTACCATCCCGGCTCGGAGATCTGAACCATCTCGCCCCAGTTGGCGCCATTGTCGTCGGAGCGACGGAGATAAACGTTGCGGGCCGTATCCGAATCCCAGCCCACGAAAGTGAACAACAGCTCGCTCGGCGAAAGCCGCACCAGATTGGGATGTTTCACATTCCGTTTCCAGCGATTCGGCTGCAGCACCCGGCGCTCTCCCCAACTGCGACCACGGTCTCGTGAGACCATCGAGCTGATCTGGCAGGAGACGGCGTCACCGACGCCCGCCTGCCCACGAGGCGCCTCCTTGCCGTCGCTGGCATAGTATTCGGACCAAACCATCAACAACCGCTCGTCGTCGAGCGGAAAGATCAACTGGTGATCGTGGCGTGGATGCCGTGAGCTCCACGGGCAGATTACCTGATCGACGAGCGGCTTCAGCAACGGCCTGTCCGGCGCCAACGACTCGCCACGAGCCAAATTCGGCATCTGCCACAGCGAGACGCCCGCGACCGCGTCCAAGGCCAGGTCCTGAAACAGTCGGCGGCGAGAGAATTCGTGTCGCATGGGCGTCTGAAGGTGGTGATCTAGCGGGCGCACGGGAACCGATGTCAGAGGCTGATTCTGCGTCAGGAGGCTTGGTCAGTCAATGCAATGGGCTGATCGATGCGCGAGTGGAACCGAGCATGTTGTTCGATCACATCCGGCGCCGGACAATATGTGACAAGTGTCCAACAGCTGACATCCTCCACATATGTCCATTCCGGGATTGCCCATCGCCATGACGTCTGCCGTCACTCTTGCCACTCCGACTGAACGTCCGTTTGTTCGCATTTTGCCGCACTTGCGAACGGCGATCACGCTCGTCACGCTGGCCCTGTACTGCGTCGCCTGTGCGACTGCGGCCGAGCGTCCCAACATCCTGCTAATTCTCGCCGATGACCTCGGATACGGAGATGTAGGCTGTTACAACAGCGAGGCAAAGGCGCCGACCCCCAATCTCGATCGGCTCGCCGCCCAAGGCATGCGATTCACTGACGCTCACAGTCCCTCCACGGTCTGCACACCTACGCGATACAGCCTGCTGACAGGTCGCATGGCCTTTCGCACGGGCATGCGTGGCGTTTTCGACGGCGTAGGCGGGCCCTGTTTGATTGAGCCCAATCGCCTGACATTGGGCGGAATGCTGCAAGGCGCCGGGTACCGCACCGCCATGGTCGGAAAATGGCACGTGGGGCTGACGTTTTTCGACTCCGCCGGCAACCCGATTGTCCGCAACGGCCTGGAAGCGGTGCGACGCATCGACTATCGGCGAACCATTCCCGACGCGCCGATCCATCGTGGGTTCCACGAGTTTTTCGGCACAGCCTGCTGTCCCACCACCGACTGGCTCTATGCGTTCATCGAGGGAGACCGAGTGCCGGTCCCGCCGACTCAACAACTGGATCGGACGCCGTTGCCCAAACACCCCTACTCGCACGACAACCGCCCTGGTTTGATCGCTCCGGACTTTGACCTCGAAGAGGTCGACATGACGTTTCTTCAACGCAGCGTGAAGTTTCTCGAGGAGCACGCAAAGAACAGAAGCGAGCAGCCGTTTTTTCTGTTTCACTCCGCACAAGCCGTGCACTTGCCATCCTTTCCGTCCGCAAAGTTTCGCGGACGCACCCAGGCGGGCCCGCATGGCGACTTCATTTTTGAGTTCGACGCCGTGGTGGGCGAGTTGCTCAACACACTCGAACGCCTCAGTCTCGACCGCGACACGCTGGTGATCGTCACCAGCGACAACGGCCCCGAGGTGGGGAGTGTGGTCGCGATGCGGCGCGATCATGGCCATGACGGCGCTCGGCCGTGGCGAGGCATGAAACGCGACCAATGGGAGGGCGGGCACCGCGTGCCTTTGTTGGTGCGTTGGCCGGGCGAAGTGTCTCGCGGAGCGCAGTGCGATCGCACCGTCTGTCTCACGGACGTGATGGCGACCTGCGCCGATTTGCTGGAGACGCCGCTGCCGGACAACGCGGCCGAGGACAGCCTCAGTTTCTTGCCACTATTGCGTGGAATGCCTGAAAGACATCAACGCGAGTACACCATTCATCAAACGATCAGTTTGGCGTTGGCGATTCGCCAAGGCCCGTGGAAGTTCCTCGACCACCCGGGCTCCGGCGGAAACAATTACGACCGCGAGCCGCTTAAACAGTATGCCACCGGCTCGCCCGTCTCCGACCAGCGCGGGCAGCTATACCGGTTGGACCAAGATCCGGGCGAGCAGCACAATCTCATTGAAGAACACCCTGACATCGCCGCGCGGCTCAAGGCCCAGCTCGACAAATTCCGAACATCCGGGCGAAGCCGGTAGCTAAACCAAGAAAACCCGAAGCGTAAGCGAGGGATCGATTCGCCAATCCGGCGCATCTCATCAAGGAAACCCGAAGCGTAAGCGAGGGATCGATTCGCCAATCCGGGCAATTCAAAGCAGCACGCACAATCGTCCAACCACGGAGGCGACTGATGACTCGCGATCCATCCACTAGCGGCTCCTTGAATTGTGAGCCGGGGCCTTCATCCACCACAGGTATCCGACAGCCAGTGCGCCCCGCCCCACCAGCTGACACGTCCCGTCGCAGCGCTTTTCCTCCGGGACCACGAGACGGCCTGTTCGGCATGCGGACTTTGGCTCACATGAAGCGGGACGTCCCCACGACGTACCAGCAATGGCATCGCCAGTACGGCGACAAGGTTTCGCTGGTCACCGGCCCCTACCGCCTGTTCATGTTCTTCCATCCGGACGATGTCCACGAGTTGCTGGTGGGCAACGCCAAGTCGCTGATTCGGCTGCCACGGGTGATGAAGACCCTGGAACAGTGGAACGGCTCGAGCCTGTTGGTGCTTGAGGGACAGCCTTGGGCGCGGCAGCGGCGTTTGGTCAGTCCCGCCTTCCAGCCAAGGCGACTGGAAGGCTACGGCGCCGAAATGGTTCGTGAAACCACACGATTGCTCGAGTCGTGGCGCCCAAGGTTGGAGGCGAACGGCCATCTCGATGTCGAAATCGACCAAGCGATGACCCGCCTATCGCTGGCAATCATCTGCCGCACGCTGTTTGACTGCGATGTCGCAGAGCTGGCAGATGAAATCAAGCACTCGGTCGCCGTGCTGAGCGACGTTGCCTTCGATGAGGTGCAAGCGCCGTTTCGCTGGCCGCTGTGGTTGCCGACGGCCTACAACCGTCGCAAGCGAGCGGCGATGCGTTGCCTCGACGAGTTTGTCCGCGGCCTCGTTCGAACGCGCCGACAAGAGGGAGTGGATCACGGCGACCTGCTGTCGATGTTGCTGACCGCTGTCGATGAGGAAGGCGCCGCACAATCTTCATCTTCTCCCGACGCGATACGTCTCACCGACGAGCAGGTGCGCAACGAGTTGATGACGCTGTTGCTCGCCGGCCACGACACCACTGCGGCCGCCCTCGATTGGCTCTGGTGCTGTCTGGCTCGCGACGCGGAAGTCACGGAGCGCTGCGTTCGCGAAGTTCAGAGCGTGCTGGGAACCGAGCCGCCGACCACAACATGTCTTCCGCAACTGCCTTGCCTCACGGCCGCCATCAAGGAGTCGTTGCGGCTCTATCCGGCCGCGATCGGACTGTTCCTTCGCCAGTGCACCTCGGACATCGCGGTTGGTGGGCAGCGGATTCCGGCGCGGAGCCTGTTGGCGGTGTCCTCGTTCGTCACACAGCGCGATCCCCGCTGGTTCCCCGATCCGGAGCGGTTCGACCCAAGCCGATTCCTGGACGGCAAAGACAAGCAGTTGCCCGCCTGCTCCTACTTCCCGTTCGGTGTCGGCCCGAGGGTTTGTATCGGGCAGACCTTTGCCTTGACCGAGATCACGCTCGTCGCCGCCACGCTGCTGCAGTCATTGACGCCAACCACGGTGCCGGGTGAGGAGGCGATGCCCGGTTGGGAGCTGAAGATGGCCCTGCGACCTCAGCCAGGCGCTCGCGTGCGCTGGCTACTGCGATCCCGCTCTGCGTGACGCCAGCTGTTGAACTACAATCGACCATCAGAAATGAGGTGTTGGTTATTTTTCAGAGCTGCGAGGATGCCATGCGTTCGCCTGCCTTTTACGCCGCAATCGTGTGTTTGGTTGGCTTTGGGAGCCATCAAGCCGCCGGTGTGGAGCCCCGCGTCCCGTTGGTCGTCGCGCATCGAGGGCTGCTTCAGCATGCCCCTGAGAACACCATCGCCAACTTCCGCGCCTGCCTTCAGTTGCGAATTGGCTTCGAGTTCGACATTGCTCGCACCAAGGACGGACACCTCGTGTGCATTCACGACGAGCTTGTTGATCGCACGACAGATGGCAAGGGCAAGGTTTCCTCATTGACGCTCCGCGAGTTGGAGCGATTGGACGCCGGCAGTTGGTTCTCGCCCGCCTTTGCGGGAGAGCGTGTGCCGACGGTCGAGGCCGTCATGGCACTCGTCGCGGAGCACGCTGACCAACCGATTCTCGTCGCTGCGGATTTGAAGGCCGCGGGCGTCGAGCGCGAGGTGGTGCGACTGGCGATGAAACACCGAATACTGCACCGCTTGCTCTTTATCGGCCGAGCGATTTCGGAACCCGCCACGCGCGCAGCCTTGGCGTCCGCCTCAGCACACGCCCGCGCCGCTGCTGTCGCGAACAACGTCGACGAGTTCCCGGCAGCCTTGGCGGCGAAACACGCCAGCTGGGTGTACTTCCGCTTCTTGCCCTCGCGGCAGCAGTTGGAAGCGGTACACCGCGCCAAGAAGCAGGCCTTCATCGCGGGGCCAACGGTAAGCGGCCACGTGCCCGAGCACTGGCGTCAGGCCGCGCAAGCGGGGATGGACGGCATCTTGACCGACTACTCGCTCGAACTCGCCTCGATGCTGCGACGAGAGCTGGTGGCTGCCGAGCACGACCCCCGGTAGCGGGTCGGCCGCTGGATGACTTGCCGCGATCATCGAACCAACGTATGGTGTCGATCCATCCGCAGCATTGAGAGCATGGAGCGAAAACGTGAAGATTCTGGTGACCGGCGGCGCCGGCTATATCGGCAGCGTAGCCGTCGAACATCTCCTGGAAGCAGGGCACCAGCCGGTGGTGTTCGACAACTTCTCGCTCGGCCATCGCGCCGCTGTCCATCCCGACGCGGAGCTCGTGATCGGCGACTTGGCCAGCCCCAGCGATCTCGACGGAGCCTTTCGCACGCACGCTCCCGAGGCCGTGATGCACTTCGCCGCGCATGCGGCTGTCGGCGAGTCGATGCGAGACCCGATGCTTTATCTGGGCGACAACGTGATCAACGGCGCCAATCTACTGCGAGCGACCATCCATCACGACGTCCGCAAGTTTATCCTCTCCTCGACGGCGAATCTCTTCGATGATCCCGATGTGGTCCCTATTCCGGAAAGCGCACAGGTCCGCCCGGGCAGCCCTTACGGCGAGTCGAAGCACATGCTCGAGCGGATGCTGCACTGGCTGGAAATCACTCACGGCTTGCGCTACGCAGCATTGCGATACTTCAATGCGGCGGGCGCCACCGAAGCCTTCGGCGAGGACCACCATCCCGAGTTGCACGTGATCCCGCTGGTGCTCCAATGCGCTGCAGGAGTGCGCGACAAATTCACTATTTTCGGTGACGACTACCCGACGGCCGACGGATCTTGCATCCGCGACTATGTTCACGTGTCCGACTTGGCGACCGCGCATCTCGCCGCGTTGGAAGCGCTGGATCAGGGCAGCCGCAGGTACAACCTGGGCACCGGGCAGGGAGCTTCGGTCAAGCAGGTGATCGCCGCGGTGGAGCAAGTCACAGGTCGCTCGATCCGGGTCGAAATCGGAGCGCGACGCCCCGGTGATCCGGCCGAGCTAGTCGCCGACAGCACCTTGATTCAGGCGGACCTCGGCTGGCGACCGCGGTACACCGACCTCCACGACATTGTCGAGACTGCCTGGAGCTGGCGGCAACGACACCCCAACGGCTACGCCGACCATGACTGACAACAGTGCGTCAGAACGCGCCGAACCACCGTTCAATCGAGGTCATGGCGCCGCAAAATCGCTCTCGGAAATCTTGATCCGCACGTCGCCTTGCATGGTGGTGACCCAAATCTCGCCAGGCTGATGCTCGTAGGCATATGGATACGCCAGCCACTTGCCGGTCTGGCGGGCAAGGACCACCGGCTTGCTCCACGTGGCGCCGTCATCGCTGGAGAACGCCAGCGAAAGCTCCTCACGGTGATTGCTGACCGCGTAGTCGGACCACAGGCCATCGCCACCGCTGAGCGGCCAGCTGTCTTTGCCATCGGGATAGGGACGGTTCCAGAGCAGCATCAGCTTGCCGCTGGCAAGCCGCTTTACCAGGCCGGGCGCGCTGCTGGCGGGAATTCCGGAAGGCTGCAGCGTTCGCCAAAAGCGGCCGCCATCGGCCGAGTGCGCCGACCAGAACTCGCCCCAATTCGTGCGAATCAGCATCCAAATCCGGCCGTCCTTGAGCTCGGTCAGCGTCGGCTCGGTGACGCCGCCGTGGTGCCCGCGGCCGCCGAGGTCGATGAGATTGCTCGGCTTCCACGACTTCCCTTCGTCGACGGACGAATAGGTCAGCACGGAATGGCGGCCCGGATCGTGCCGCATCTTCATGGACGTAAAAATCACTCGCCCTTCGCGTGTCTGAATCATGTCACGCACGGCACCGGTCCAATCGTCGTGCAGCTTCTGCACGTCGGTCCAAGTGAGTCCGTCATCCATGCTGCGCATCACATAGGTGGGCAGCGTCGCGCCGGGCGCGTCGTGCAGTTCGTTCTTCCATGTCCACTTGCGTTCCTTCAGGTTCATGAACCCCGCGATCAATGTCCCCTCCTTGGTGCGAAACAACGAGCGTTCCTTGCTCACCTCCACGGGCGGGTCGGCGGCGAAGAGCGGCCTTGGCTCCGACCAAGTCGCTCCTCCGTCCGAGCTGACATAGCTCGAGGCGCTGTCGATGGCCAACACGCGACCGTCTCCCAGCCGGACAAAGGGACCTTGCAGCTGGGTCGACAGCGGCTCGCAGCGCGGGTCAAGCCAGAGCTCACCGGGGTCCGCCGCTGACAAAGAGGAAGTCCACGTGGTGAGCAACCATCCCGCACAAACCAAGGAGCCAAGTGTCGGTTTCATGGATCGAATCTTCGTAGGTAAGGTTCCAGAATTTGGGCTTGCCCTCTGCGGCATCGCACTGGCCGGCCCTGTCACGGAAATGATCTCACGCAAAGTCGCCAAGACGCAAAGAAGAAAAGAAAGTCAGCATCCCAGGATAAAAAAGTTGCCAGGCCGACAAGGTGGTAATCTCTAGGATGTCGCCCTCGGCCGCCACCTTTACTACGCTTTGCGTCTTTGCGACTTTGCGTGAACCTTTCTGCCGCATCGGGCTTGCCGCCTGTCACGGAAATGATCTCACGCAAAGTCGCCAAGTCGCAAAGAGAGACAGCATGACAAGCCGGCAATCCTTAGGTTAGAACGGCAGTGGCTCCCACTTCGGGATGCCGCGCTCGCGCAGTTGCTTTTCGTAGCGAACCGCTTGCGGTTGCTCCTTCGTGTAGGGCGCCTGCTCGTTGACCATCAACGGCAGCGTCTCCGCCCACCAGGCATCGTAGGCTTGGCTTAGCCGCGCAATCACGTCAGGATGCTGGTCGGCCACATTGGTCGCCTCAAACGGGTCGACGCTGATATCGTACAGCTCGCGGCGATTGACCCAGCGCCAGCGTGCCGTTCGCACCGCGAAGTTGCGAAACTTGCCGGTGTTGGGGTCGGCGCCCTTTTCCCAACGGCCTTGGTGGACGAACAGCTGCCGATCTTCCCACGGCGCCTTGGGATCCTTCAGGAGCGGCAGCAACGTCCGCCCCTCCAACGGCTGAATATCAGCCGGAATCTCTACGCCCGCGAGTTGGCAGAAGGTCCGATAGAAATCGACATGGGCCGTCAGGGCTGGCACATCCACGCCCTCCCCGAGCCTTCCGCGCCAACGCCAGAACGCCGGCACGTGAGTGCCGCCCTCATAGGGAGAGCCCTTGCCGGTCTTGAACCCCGCCGTGAACAGCCGCTCGGGCTTCCCGTTGCGCCGTCCGCCACGACTGGCCTGACCGTTGTCGGTGATGAAGATCACGAGCGTATCGTCCCACATCGACCATTCGTCCAGCTTCTTCATCAACAGTCCGAAGTTGTCGTCGATGTTCTCGATCATGCCGTAGCGACCTTGCGTAGCTTCGTCCCAGCCCTGATCGGCGAACCGTTTCTTGTACTTTTCCGGGGCGATCATCGGTCCGTGCGGAGCGTTGGGCGCGATATAGGCAAAAAACGGCCGCTTCGCGTCATGCTGCTGCTTGATCCAACCCAGCGCCGCTTGGAAGAACACATCCGTGCAGAAGCCGCTGGTCTGCACAATCGTGTCGTTGTGAAGAATCACGTTGTCAAAGTACTTCCCCTCGGCGGCGCGATTGGGAGGAAAGTCTGCGCAGCTCCCCTCGTACGATTGGCCGATGCCGCCGGCGCCGTGAATGAAGACCTCGCTAAACCCTCGGTTGTAGGGCTGAAATGCGTCCTCGTCCCCCAGGTGCCATTTGCCGAAAATGCCGGTTTCGTAGCCGCCCTGCCGCAGCAGCTGCGGAAAGGTGGTCGTCGAGAGCGCCATTCGCTCACGCTCCTTGATCGTATGCGTCACGCCGTTGCGAAACTCGTGCCGGCCGCTGAAGATGGCGGAGCGAGTCGGTGCGCATGTGGGGCTCACATGAAAATCCGTAAACCGCGTGGACAGTCCATAGAATCTGTCAAGATTCGGCGTACGCAACACCTTGTTGCCAAGGCACGAGAGGTCGCCCATCCCTTGGTCGTCGGTCATGACCAGAATGATGTTCGGTCGCGAGCCGGTCAGCGTTTCGGTTGCCGAGGCTGCCGGACCGCGGCATGCCATCAGGACCGTCAGGGCGCCGATCCATGCCGCCAGAGTTTGCAGTTGTCGCATGTTGTCGCTCAAGTTCCGATATGGTGAAACGTTGTGTCCAGCGTTGAAATACACCCGACTTGCGGTGGGTAACTTATTGTCAACTGCGTCCGCCGTTGTCGTCCACGGCGAACAGCTGGTTTCGGCAGTTTACGCGGAGCGGCCGGGAGTAGTGCTGCACCTGCACATCGGGGCTCACTTCGGTGGGCGCCCGCAGCAGGAACTCCGTCCATTCGGCGCAGTTAAATGCGGCGTAGGCCAATTCAAAACCGGCGATCTGACTCACGTCCTCCACCGCCTGGTCCGGGAACAGCACGGGCCCCGTGTCCGTTTGGTAGATCATATCTCGCTCGTTGGCATTGATCGTTTTGACAGGGTATTCGAGCAAAACCTCGATGCCACCCGCCTGATAGGCCGTCCTTGCCACCAACGGAACTCCCGATAGGGTCGCCTGCACCACCTCCTCCACCGTGGCCAGTTCTCGTGACTCGGCTTCGACCAACGTCAGTTTCAGGTCATCAAAAGCATCGACGACCTGCCCAGACTGCCGGTCGGTTTGACGGGTCCCGCCCTGCCCGTAGAGTTCGACATCCACGCCACAACGAGCGTACGTCTTAACGTGCAGGAATTGATTGGGCCTCCATCGCAGGCGACCGTTGTGAGTCCCAAGTGACTGCTCCGCCGAAAAGATCGGCACAAAATCGGCGTTGGGCTCGGTCCAGATATCCTGGGCCACACCGACTCGTTCGGTCTTGCAGCTGGCACCCAAAAAGTACCAGCATTCCAAGTCGGCGCGACGCAGCCGGCAGCGACACTCGAGCTGAATTCGGGCGTTGTTCAAGCTGTACGGCGGCTTGTGACTGGCCGTGACCGGCGGCCGCTTGAGGGCGTCGATGCGAAAGGTCAGAAACGAGCGAGCAAAATCGAGCGTCTTCATGGCGTTCCATCATACCAGCTGCGTTGGCGCCGAGTTTGCGACGAGCGGATTCGCACGCGGAACGCACACTCCGAGGGCTAAATGTGCTGCATGGCGCGCTGACAAAGGTCGCATTACGGCGCCGGCGTTGGCAAAATGAGGGCCCCCGCGACTCCCGGTCGCCCAACTCACCCGAGACCAACCAACACCAGGTGACATTCTTATGACGCTCACGCCGCTAGTCCGTCTCTGCTTCCCCCTGTTGTTGTGCTGGCTCACCCACTCGCTGGCGGCCGAGCCGGCACGAATCGAATCCCGTCGCGAACTATTTGTCGATGACGCCTTGATCGATTCTTTGGATGGCGTCACGCGAAAGCTGCATCACCCCACGCCTCGCGAGATTGCGATCGTCCACGACGCGGCGTGGGAGGGCGCCGGCAGTGGGTATCACAGCGTGATCCGGGACGGCGACTTGTATCGCATGTACTACCGCGGATCGAAATTGGGGGTGAAAGACGGGGAGCTGCAAGTGGGATCACAGGTGTACTGCTACGCCGAGAGCCGCGACGGCCGCACTTTCACCAAGCCGAGCTTGGGGCTATTCGAACACGGCGGCTCCAAGGACAACAACATCATCCTGACGGGCGTCGGCACGCATAATTTTGCTCCGTTCCTGGACAACAATCCTGACTGCCCGCCGGAGTCGCGTTACAAGGCGCTGGGAGGTGTGGCGTCCGAGGGCGGTTTGTTCGCGTTTCACTCCCCCGATGGCGTCCGCTGGTCCCTGTTGCGAAAAGAGCCGGTGGTCACCGAGGGCGCCTTTGACTCGCAGAACTTGGCCTTCTGGGACCCGACCGCAGGCGTTTACCGCGCCTATTTCCGGACGTTCACCCAGGGAGTCACCACCTCCAAGGTCTGGAAGCCAGCGGGCTTTCGGGCCATTCGCACGGCGACGTCGCGCGACTTCCTCCACTGGGAGAATGCGGCCGACCTGACCTATGAGGATTCTCCCGTCGAACACCTCTACACCAATCAAGTTGCGCCGTACGTACGCGCTCCGCACCTGCTGATCGGTTTCCCCACTCGTTATATCGAACGAGGCTGGTCGCCCTCGATGCGGGCCTTGCCTGATCCCCAACTGCGGGAACAGCGAGCCGCCGCTCATCTACGCTATGGGACGTCGCTGACCGAAGGCCTGCTGATGGCAAGTCGCGATGGAGTCCATTTTCAACGCTGGAACGAGGCATTCCTGCGGCCGGGGCCGGAACGCCCCGAGACCTGGCTTTATGGCCACCAGTACATTGCCTGGCACGCCGTGGTGACGCCGTCGGCGCTTCCGGGCGCCTCCGACGAGCTGTCTCTCTATGCGAGCGAGGGCTCCTGGCACGGCAATGGCAACGCCATTCGACGATACACGCTGCGGCTGGACGGGTTTGTCTCGTTGTCGGCCGGCTGGGGCAAGCGGGTGGCGCCAGCCGAGTCGGCCAAGTCGGCCAAGTCGGACGAGTCGGCCGAGTCGGACGCGTCGCCGCAGAGCGTTTATCGTCCGGGACGCGCAATCACCAAGCCGCTGATTTTTCGCGGCGACCGCCTCTCGCTCAACTTCGCCACCTCGGCAGCCGGGGCGATTCGCATCGAGATTCAATCCCCCGACGGCACGCCATTCGCAGGATTCTCTTTGGATGAGTGTGCCGAAGTGTACGGCGACTCCACCAACCGAGAAGTTAGCTGGAGCGGAAAAAAAAGTCTCGGTGACTTGGCCGGCAAACCGGTGCGGCTATTGATCGAGATGCGGGATGCGGACCTGTATTCATTCCAGTTCCGCGACGCAACTTGATGTCCCCAATCGCCCGCGCCGCCACTGGCGAGCTGCTCCAGCGCCGGCTTGTACGCACGGTTCCATCCTTCATCGCCTGACAGAGGAGTGACATCGTGAACAGGTTCAAGAAAATTTTGGTTGCCACCGACACGCGACTCGACCATCACCCGATCGTCGAGGAGGCGGCGGAGCTTGCGCGTCGCAACAAGGCCAGCCTCAAGATTGTCGACGTCGTGCCGGAGTTTCCCTGGACCGTGCGCATGTCCATGCAGGATCACGAGCACGTCCGCCAGCTGATGATTGACGAGAAGCAAGAGAAGCTCGGCATGCTCGCCGACACGCTGAGCGACGAGGGGCTGAAAGTGCAATGGCAGGTGCTGGCCGGCAAGACCTCGGTCGAGATCATCCGCGAGGTGCTCCGCGAGGGACACGATCTGGTCATGCGCGTGGCGCGCGGCGCCGACAGCCGATCGCCGGGATTCTTCGGGCAGACCGGATTCCGGTTGCTGCGCAAATGCCCATGCGCGGTGTGGCTCGTGACTCCCGAAACGACGCCCAAGTTCCGCCACGTGCTCGGATGCGTCGACAGCTCGTCCGGAGCGGAGATCGATACCGAGCTGAACGACAAGGTGTTTGAGCTATCCGACACCATCAGCCAATACCACGGCGGCACGTTCTCGATCATCCATACCTGGTCGATCTGGAATGAGCACATGCTGAGGCGCAGGATGCACGAGGACGACTATGACGAGTTGGAGCGGCGCAATCAGGTTCAGGTGGAGAATCTGCTCAACGCCTTCCTGAAGCGGCACGGCGCCACCAAGGACCATGCCCATGTCCATTTGCTCAAGGGTGAGCCACACATCTTGATCCCCAAATTCATCGAACACAACGCCGTCGACCTCGTCGTCATGGGCACGGTGGCGCGGTGTGGCATGGCCGGAATGCTAATGGGCAACACGGCCGAGCGGATTCTGAACCACATCAGCTGCTCGGTGCTGGCGCTGAAGCCCGCCTGCTTCCGCACTCCGGTGCAGCTCGAAGGCTAACGGCCCAGTGAACGGGCGCCACTCTATCCACAGGCAATCCCAATTGCCGGGACCGGCGTAATTCAATACGCTCGTGTTGAACGGGGATCACCGCAGCCAGGCGGGCCACGCTAAGGGCCTGTTGAAACAGACTTGAAAGAGTTCACTGTGAAGCTCACCTTTCTCGGGGCGAACCGGAATGTGACCGGCTCGCGCTACTGCCTGGAGTCCGCCGGTTCGCGAGTCATGATTGACTGCGGGATGGTCCAGGAACGCGAGTTTCTCGCTCGCAACTGGGAACGCTGCCCCGCGCCGCCGGAGAGCCTTGACGCTCTGGTGCTGACGCATGCGCACATTGACCACATCGGCTTGATTCCCAAGCTGGTTGCCGACGGCTACGACAAGCCGATTTACGGGACACATCCCACCGTGGCGCTCGCCGAGGTGATGCTAAAGGACTCGGCGAAGATCCAAATGGAGGACGCCAAGTACAAGAAGCGGCGGCACCGCAAAGAGGGCCGCAAGGGGCCGCACACCGAACTGCCACTCTACACCGACGCCGAAGTGGCCAAGACGCTGCGATTGTTGCGCGGGGTCGACTACAACGAGGCGATCGAGGCGGCGCCCGGTCTGGACGTCACCTGGCACGATGCCGGACATATTCTCGGATCCGCCACGTTGGAGATCGTAGCCCGCGAGCAAAACACGCAGCGCACGTTCCTGTTCTCCGGCGACATCGGCCAGCACGACAAGCCACTGATTCACGATCCGACGTTTTTTCGGCAAGCTGACTATGTGATCATGGAGTCGACCTATGGCGACCGCGATCACCATCAGAACAACGGCATCGAGAATCAACTGGAGAAGATTGCCAACGAGACAATCGGCTCGGGCGGCAATCTGGTGATCCCCGTGTTCGCCGTCGAGCGGGCTCAAGAGATGATGTTCTTCTTCAGCCGGCTGGTGCACGAAGATCGCATCCCCGATGTGCCGATCTTCCTGGATAGCCCGATGGCTTACGACGCCACCAACATCTTTCGCCGCTTTACGGATTGGCTCGACGACGAGACGCGGCGTTACATCGCGTCGGACGAGCCGCCGTTGCGGTTCCCCGGGCTGAGACTCGTGCGGACGACAGACGAGTCGAAAGCAATCAACCACGTCCAGGGCCCATGCATCATCATGGCGCCGGCGGGCATGTGCAACGCTGGCCGCATCAAGCATCATTTGCGCAACAACGTTCGCAATCCCAACTCCACCATTCTCTTCGTGGGCTACCAGGCCGCGGGCACGCTGGGGCGACGGCTAATCAGCGGCGAACGCGCCGTCCGCATCCATGGCCGCGAGTATCACGTGGAGGCGAGAGTGACCCAGATCACGGGACTCTCCGGCCATGCCGACCGCGCCGGGTTGCTGGAGTGGGTCGGCTCATTCGAGACGCCTCCTCGCAAGATCTTCCTGACCCATGGTGACGAAGAGTCGGCTCTGGCGTTGGCGGATGCTATCCGAGATCAATTTCACTTCCCCGTGGAGATCCCGCACTACGGCGATGTGGTGGAGATTCACGACCAAGGGCCGAGCCTCGTCGACGAGCGCGGAGTCGTCGCGCGTCCCGCGAAGCGGACGGCCAGCGTCCCCGCAGAGACGCCGATCGCACCGTCGCCCAAAGGCGCAGCTGCCTCCACTGGCCCCGTTGGGTCAACGGCCCCGGCGCCTTGCCCGGAGCATCCGGACTTCGAGTTTCTCGACAGTTCGGCGCGCCGCGCGACGAGCTACCTTTACGAAGATCCTTGGCGGGTGCTTCGCATCCAGAGCGACATGATCCAGGGCCTGGAGGTGATGGCTCGCGCCCTGGAGGGTCGGCGACGGGCAGTCAGCGTGTTCGGCAGTGCACGGCTGCCGTCGGACGACCCCGCCTATGCCGCTGCGCGTGAGACGAGCCGCTGCGTCGGAGAACGCGGGTTTGCGATCATCACCGGCGGCGGCCCCGGGATCATGGAGGCGGCCAATCGCGGCGCTCGCGACGCCGGCACCATTTCGATCGGATTGAATATTCATCTCCCCGAGGAGCAGACGCTCAACCCGTATTGTGACGCCCACTACACTTGCCACTACTTCTTCGTGCGCAAGACACTGTTCGCCAAACACTCGCGCGCCTTTCTGATTTTCCCCGGCGGCCTGGGCACGTTGGACGAGCTCTTCGAAGCGCTCACGCTGATCCAGACCGGGAAATTGGCGGAGTTCCCGGTGGCGTTAATCGGCAGCGATTATTGGGCCCCAATGATTGACTGGCTCAAGGACACTGTTCTTACAAGAGGTTGCATTGGCCAGGACGACCTCGAACGGTTCCGCATTCTTGACGATCCCGAAGAGGTGGCGCAATGGCTCGACGAGACCATTAACGGACGCTAACCAAGGCCCTTGCGCGCGGAGTGCCCGGGGGCCCCAGGCTTGCGCCTGGGGCTAACCTCTGTCGCCCCTGTCGGGGCTTTTGCGCGCGGAGTGCCCGGGGTCCCCAGGCTTGCGCCTGGGGCTAACGTCTGTCGCCCCTGCCGGGGCTTT
>JAGQPF010000494.1 GCA_020426845.1 Planctomycetales bacterium | reverse complement strand
TGTCCACCTGCGCTTTTTGCTCTTTGGCAAGTCGCTCGCTGCGTTTCGCATCCAGCTCGTTTTCGGCGGCCTTCACGTAGGCGGCGGACTTGGCAACCTTCGCCTCGGACTCGCGCAGTTTGCGCTGGGTTTCCTGGAACTTGAGTTGCGAGACGATTTGCTCTTCGTACAGCTGCTTTTGGCGCTCGTAGTCCGCTCGAACTTGAGTCAGCGCGGCCTCAAATTCCGCGAGTTGCTGACGCTCCGCCTCGACCTTGTTTTGCGCGGACTGGATGTTCGCCTCGGCCGCGGCGATCACTTGCTCCTTGACGCGTTGATAGGCAGCCAACTGCTGCTCCAAAGCATCGACAACTCGCTTTGCCGCCGCTTGATTGCGTTGGCTTGCGTCGAGCAGCGAGGCCCCGGCGGCGACTTGGCTTCGCGTCGCGTCCAGCTGGCCTTGCAGCCTGGTGAAGTATGCGGGGTCGATGTCCGCGATCTCGGCAATCAGCTGTCCTTTGCGAACATGCGCGTTCTCGTAGATGTCGTCGCCGAGACGCACAATTCGACCTTTGATCGGAGACTCCATGGTCTGTTGCCGTTCCAGAGGCGCATAGGCGATGACATCGCCGGCGCCTTTCACCGACTGCTGCCAGGGCGCGAAGCAGACCAGCGCCAATGCGACCAGAATGCTCGCGAACAGCAGCTTCCCAATGGTCCGCGCGAGCCGGGACGATCTCGCCAGCCGCAACGACGGCAGCGCCGTCTCGCTGTAGGCGATCGGTGCCATCATCCGCCCCCGTGGTCTTTGTTCGGAGGGGGACCCGTGGTTTGTGACAGACATGGGTCAGGCTCCCGCGGGCACCGGATTCAGGCAAATTTGGCGCGTCAACCGCGCGGCGACATCCGACCGCGCTGTGGCCAACAACACCGTCCAGGGCTGGTCAGGATCGAGAAGGTATTTGCAGACGTGATCCAATTGAGCATCGCCCAATCCATCGAGCACGCCATCGATCAACAGCAGCGCGGGTCGGCCGACCGCGGCCCGCGCCACAGCCAGCAATCCGCACTGCGTGTCCGACAACGGACGTCCGGCGTTGGTGAGCTTCGTGTCGCAGCCATCCCGAAATTCCAGGACTCGTTCGAGCAGCCCCACGCCTTCCAGTGCGGAGCGAATGTCACCCGACGTGACGTCCTCTCGATGCAGATGCACATTCTCCTCAATCGTGCCTTGGAAGATCTCACCGGATCGCGCCAGCGCCACGTGGGAGCGGAGCACATCCGGGCGAAGGTCGCCCGGCTGGAAGCCGTCGACCATCAGCAATCCCTCCTTGGGGCGTCGAATCCCGTAGATGAGCTCGAGCAATGTGCTCTTGCCGGTTCCCGACCCTCCCAGCACTGCCGCATGCTCACCCGCCTTCAACTCGACGGTCAGATCGTCGATCAACGCGGCTTGGTCCGGCCAGCCGTATTGGAGCGAGCGAATGGCAAGCACCGACGAGCCGGCGTTGTCGGCTGACAACATGCCGTCACTCCGCTCTGTCTGCAGATCGAACAGCGCGCCGAGCTTGTCGGTGGAGGCGAGCAGATCGTAAAAGCTCTCCATGTGTTTCCCGAACTTGGCGAACGCCCGCACAATGACGGTCACAATCAGCTCGGCCGCCACGAGCTGGCCCAGGGTCAGCTCGCCCGAAACCACCAACCAGCCCCCGAGGCCGAGCAACACGGTGCTGGCGATCGCCTGCAGTCCCAATGCGAACAACACCTGCCGCATCACAATGCGGAAGTGCTTGCGTCGCGCGACTAAGTACTCGTGAATCAGCCGGTCCGCGCGCTCCAGGGCGAACTCCGGCCCGCCGACCCCGTGAAACGCATGTTGGCAGCGCGCAACTTCCTCGAGCCAGTTGGCCATGTAGTACTTGTGCTTCGACTCTTTAATGGCGCTGCCCACGGCGCCGCGCCCCAGCCCCAACGTGCCCAGGCCGATCGCGAACAACAGGAACAAGTCGAAGCCCAGCAGCCAGGGATGGTAGAAGCCGAGCACGGCCATGCCGATCAAGGTGCTGAGCACGACGTCCAGCCCGTCGGACAACAATTGCGCCGCCACTTTCTGCACGGTCACGACATCGAAGAAACGATTGACCAATTCCGGCAAATGCTGGTCGTCAATCGACTCGACATCCACACGAGGCAGGCGGAACGCCAAGTCGCCAGCCACTCGCGCGAACAGCCGCCGTTGGATGATCTCAACCACATAGGTCTGCAGCGCCCGGATTGCTCCTTGAAACCCGAGAAAGGTCAGCAGGATGCCGGCCAACACAACGATGGGCTGCAGAAAGCGGCCGAATGCCACCGTATTGACCAGCGCCTCGACAGCGATGGGCGTGGCGAGCGTCAGTAGGGAGACAACAAAGGCGAAGACCGCCACAATCCAGATGTCGGACGCCTCGGGGCGGAGGATCCGCCACAATCTCCGCAGCGGGGGCATCGGCGGCCCAACGGGGCCGCTGGCATCGAGCTGAGCGCCACACTCCAGCAGCACCACGCATCGCAACGGCTCCGCTCCGGCGCTCTCCATCCGTTCGCGCAATTCGTCGACGGACACCGACTGGTGCTGGAAGCTGCCTTCCGCGTCGGGCTTTGACCGATCTGCGCTTGAGGCGAATAGCCCGATGCGACGGCCCTCGGGACTTGCCAGCAACCACTGCAAGCCGCCCGCTTCACCCCGATCGTGCAGCCAAACGAGCTTGGCGCCGTCACGGACCATCGAGATCGCCTGGGAAACCGTGCAGTCAAGCGACTTGGCCCGCGCACCGAGGCTGGTTGCCGCCTCGGCGATCCACCGCCACCACAGCGCTTGCGGGTCACCGGGCCACGTGCGCCGAACCTCGCTGAACACCCGTTTAGCGACGTTCCGCTCCTGTTCGAGATTTCGCGCCGCAAACTCCTCCAAGATCGGCGCGATCGCCGCCGCGGCCTCTTCGGGTCGCTTGGTCATTTGCTCGCAGTCCGCTTCATCAGGCCAGCTCAATTCAAAAGAAAGTCGCGGTGTCGCGCGTATCGCGCGTATCGAACATGGGATCGTTCGAGGAATCCCGATTCCGGGCCGGAATTTTCGGCCACCTTGCCCGCCCTTTTGTCATCGGCACATCCGTTCCGAGACGCCGGTGTGTTCGCAGAATTCGGGCGGTTCTTGCCGATTCCCCCGAAACTCCCCCCTCACCTCCCGCTTCGCCCCAGCCGCGAAAACCGCTATCTCCGGCAACCGTCGATCCGGATATAATACGGGGCGTACTTGTCCATTGGCCAATTCGTCGGCGCGCAGCGATTCCATCGACGTGCCGTCCGACTCCTATGTAATCCATCTCCCGGGTGAGGAATCTGCCGTGCGTAAAAACTGGGTCAGCCGAATGAACACCGTTTGGGCGTGCTTGGCAATCTGTGCCGGCATCTGCGGCGCCGGCGGTTGCGGTGGCAGCGCGACGGAAAATAACGCCAAGAATGACGCCAAAAGTGAAGCCAAGCATGAAGCCACCAACGGCGCCCCATCGCCCGATTCCGGCCCGGACATCGCTTCGGCCGACGGCGCCACCGTCTCCAGCGGCTTGCCCCGCAATCCGGCGACGGCGGACGGCCACTTGTTGGGAATTGGAGACAAGGCCCCGTCCTTGAGCATCGGGGCGTGGCTGCAGGGCGACAAGATCAATCAATTTGAAGCGGGCAATGTGTATGTTGTCGAATTCTGGGCCACTTGGTGCGGTCCCTGCAAAACCAGCATGCCGCACTTGAGCAAGCTTCAGGAAGAGTATCAAGAGAAAGTCCAGTTCGTCGGCATCACGGCGGAACGACCGGGAGAAGTCAACAAGTTTCTCGCGCAGGAGCAGCGCCCCGGCGGTCCGACCTGGTCCGAGGTGATCGCCTATCGCATCGCGCTGGACCAAGATGCCGAGACCAACACCGCCTATATGGAGGCGGCAAACATCGGCGGCATTCCCCACGCATTTATTGTCGGCAAGACCGGCCTGATCGAGTGGCACGGCCACCCCATGGCCATGGATGAGCCGCTCAAGCTGGTCGTGGAGGACAAGTGGGACCGCGTGAAAGCGTCGCAAGAGCAGCAGCTCGAAGCGGAGGTTGCCCAAGCGATCGAAGAGAAGAAGCCGATCATCATCAAAGCCCATCAGGCCGCCACCGCCGCTCAGGGCGCCGAGGCGAACGAACATTGGGATCGCGCGTTGGGAGTGGTGGACGAATTGCACCAACAAATTCCCGCCGACTCCATGTCGCCGTCGCTCATCGGCCATCGCGATGTGTTGAATCAAATCAAGCAGTGGTTGTTGTCCGAAGCGGGCCGCACCGAACAATTGGCGGAGTTCCAGTCGTCGCTGGTGGAGCAGTACTGGTCCAATCCCCAAATCCTCGACTCGATCGCCTGGAAGATTGTCTCGGATGAAGGCAGCAATCTGGACTTGGCGTTGAAGGCCGCGCAACAGGCCGTCAAGCTCACCAATAGCCAGTCACCCTCGCCGCTGGACACGCTCGCGCACATCTACGCGAAACAAGGCAACTTCGACGAAGCAATCAAAAGCCAGACCAAGGCCGTCGAGGCAGCCGGGTCGCCGCCCGAGAAGGCCCAGCTGGAAGAGAACCTGGAAAAATTCCGCAAGGAAGCTAAGGAAGGCGCGGCTAAGGAAGGCGAAGCTAAGGAAGGCGAAGCTAAGGAAGGCGAAGCTAAGGAAGCCGACGGTAAGGAAGCCGACGGTAAGGAAGCCGAGGCTAAGGAAGCCGAGGCTAAGGAAGCCAAGTAGGCGAGGCGCCAGCCACACCGCGGCCACACCGCCGTCACACCGCCGTCACACCGCCGCCAACAAAGGGCCTCGGCGCTCCTTCCCGGTGGTCTGGAGCGATCCGAGCCCTTCGTGAAAGGCGAGCGAGATCGGTGGGATGGCCCCCATCCCGCTTTGCTTCCGGGACAATCCCTGAGTGCGACGGATTAGAAGTCCGTCGTACCGTCCCCCTCGTGTAAGACGGACTTCCAGTCCGTCGAACAATATCCGCCGCGCTGGCCGAGCATCACTGCCCGTTGCTGCCGATGACGTCCAGCAGATAGTCGCCCTCATAGTACTCCAGGTACGCGGCTTCCATGGCCGGATCGAGCGCCGTGGAAAGGTCGCCGAAGTAGTACTCGAAGATGAACGCGTCGTACTGCTCGGGCGTGATGTTGGGATCATCCCAAAAAGACGTGTCGCTCGACGCGAGCATGTCGACGAAATTCGTGAACTCGGTCTCGCTCAACCAGGCGAACGGCTCATCGGGATTGGAGCCGTCCGGAGGCAGGTCATCGTCTCCGTCGAAACCGCCCGAGTGCTGCAGCTCGCCAAGGGTGAGCGGTCGCAGTTGGACCGGGAGCTCTTGTGCCGGCGCGGCGCCCCGCAGAGTCGTCAGGTTGATCAGCTGCGTGCGAATTTGAGATGAGGTCTTCGTCATAGCTTAGCTTTCTCCAGATAGGGAAGAGGGTTGATGTTCACCCGGTCAGGCCGGGCGAGGTGTTGACACGCCGTCGCGCTGCCGCGAAGGCTCGTGTTTCGTGCAGGGCGCCCTAGGCGAGCGCCGGGGGTGGGTCAATCGTTCCAGCTCGCGTCCCGCCTCGCGGAAGGAAGCAAAATCGCGACGCAGCAACAACAGCCGCAGAATTGAATTCGATGAAGCGGAGACCAGCACCAAGAGCGCTAGCATCTCGATCAGGCTGACATGGGAGGCCATCGCTCGGAGTCCGGACACCGCCATGAGCACGACGCCGGCTGGCTTCCAAACATGCCGAGCCCAAATGGCTTGCTGGCCAACTCTGTCGGTCTTCTCCGCTGGCTTGGCGTCGGCCGTCGCGGTACGACGCGCGCGGCGATGAGCCGGCACCACCAGCCAAGCCATCGCAAACAACAGCATGCCGACACAAGCCACATGTAGATCGATCAGCGCCGCGATCACGCAAAGCGCCAACGCCACGAGCAGATCGGCCGGCAGCATGGCGCACACCCCAGCGGATGCCGAGAGCGTGGCGACTTGTCTCGCGCCCCGATGGGCGGCTTGAAAACGCGCCTGCCCCGAGACTTCCGCGGCGGTCAGTTTCACCGTCAGTTGGTCGAACCAACGCCGCGCCTGGCGCAGTCTCAGCTGGTCCGACCAGCGATGCAGACAGGTCTCCAGCCATCCTTGGCAGATGACCACCGCCAATAGAGATAGACCACTGATTCCAAACCACTCCAACGATCCCGCTCGAACCGTCAGCAAGACGCAACGCAGCAGGACCACGCTGGCAACCATCAAGCAAGGGTTCACTACGGTCAGCAACATCACGCCCAATGCTTGGCGGTCGAGTTGTGAAATCTCCCGCAACGGCCGCACATCCCAATTCGAAAGCGGCATGGCGACAGCGGAATCGGCAGCGTCGGACACTGGCTCCAGCGAGCTGGTGGCTGTGTGCAAGGCGTTCATCGAGTTGCTCCTGCCAGCGGTGTGAAAGTCGCTCCGGGTCTCGGCGTCAACAGGCCAACCAACAACAACAGTTCGCCCGTCCAGTTCCGCCTCGCCCAGTCCTCACCGCGCCATTGCAGACGTCCGCCTTTGGCCGGATCCGCCACGAGCAACCGCAAGCTGGTGTGACGGGGGTCTGCCGCGATCACGGTGACGAAGTGGCCGCCCCGGCAATGCAATCGAGCCAGGCAGGGGACCGTCGCGGCTAGTGCGTGGCCATGTATGTCGTCCGCGGCAGCGGCCCATGCCTCAAATCCCGCTCGCTTGGCAGCCACCATCAGGCCTTGCCAAGTTGCGCCGCGGCCGCGCGCCGCGCCGGACCAACGAGCCAGCCGCTCGACCGGATCGTCTCCTGCTGCGGCCAGGCGGCCGAAGACCAACTGGGCAAGCGAGTGCGGCGTCGATGACTCGCTGGCCAACAGCCACCACCGACAAATCAAAATCCAGAGCGCCGCCGCGCCACAACTGTACTCATTGGGCTGAGCGATGACTGCGGGCAGGCTTAAGGTGCGAGTCGTCATTCGTCGGCCATCTGCATGACACGTTACGGGCACGACATCAGCGATTGCCGAGCTGGGCTGTCGTGGCCGCCGGGATGGCTTCCCGACGACAACGAGAAATCTAGAACCCGACTTGTGTCCTTATTAAGCGTGGCTTAAACGGCGAAAAAACTTTCGAACTTTCTTGAATCACCTCGATGCGCGACGACCATCAACGCCGACCATCAGGAAAGCCGAGATGAAAGTGCGGAAATCGCGGGACTTGCGACGACTGTCGCGAGCGATGCTCCACGCCAGCCCGATCGCCAAGCAGCCATCTCAGCGCGTCGCTTCGCCCCGCGATCTAGCCACTAGAGTGAGCACTCGGCGGAGATCTTTGCGTTGTGTTGTTAGATGCAAACTTGGAATGTTCGCAACCTTGCTGGAAGTTTTCCAACAAGCAGTTAGAGATTTCAGTACATTTGTTGAGTTAGATGATGACGATAGGACAAGCCGTTAATAACCTGCATGAGAGAATTCTTGACGCCCCCTGCCTGGCGAATGTCTGCCCA
>JAGQPF010000493.1 GCA_020426845.1 Planctomycetales bacterium | reverse complement strand
TGTCGTTGAGCCAGGTCGCTGACCAAAAGTTGAGGAGGCGAGTTGAAGTCGTTCGTAATCAGATCGAGGTCGCCGTCGCCGTCGATGTCCAGGAGCGCTGAGGAGCGTGATCCCAGCGTCGACCAGACCACGACGCGTCCGGTCCGATCTCGCCCAAGCTCGTTGCCTTGATCCTCCCCGTCCAAGTCCAGCACGAACCAGGGGCGGATTCGCTTTCCGGCCGGCCGTGGCTCGACCCGCAAGGCAAACTCGCTATCCACCCAGCGCTCGCCGGCCTGATTCAGCAGCAACGAGTTGGCGGCGTAGCGATACGGAAAGCACATGCTCGATGCCAGGAATGCGTCATCGAAGCCGTCCGCGTTGACATCACCCACGCTCAAGCCCCACGGCCAATAGTTCTCGGCGCCGATTTCGCCGGAGACCTCTTGAAATCCGCCCTCGGCCTCGCGGCGATAAAACGCATTGCCGAAGATGCTCTCGCCGGGCTTCGTGCGCAGAAACTCCGGAGCCCACTGCATGTTCGACTTCCGCTTCTCGGCCTCCGGCCCGACATTCTCGCTCATGTCCGAGTGCATGTCGGTGACGAACAGATCGAACCAGCCATCGTTGTTGAAGTCCAGCGACTTGACGCCCATCGCGCCCCAGGGAGTGGCGGGGAACAGCTCGCGAGACCGAGCGACAAACTTCTCGCCGCGCACATTCTCGTAGTACGCGTCGGAGCCCTGCATGTTCAGCACGTAGAGATCGGGATAGCCGTCGCGATTGACGTCCAGCGGCGTGGCCGCGCCCGACCACCCGCTCTCCAGCAGCCCGGTCGCTTCGGTGACATCCGCGAACGTGCCGTCGCCTTCGTTGCGGTACAGCCGGCTCGACTCGGCAAGCCCCGGCTTCAGGTGCCCCGCGAACGAGTCGGGCGTGCCGAGCCGATAATGATAGGGGCCGTCTCCCGCTAGCTTGCTGGCGGCGTCGCGCCGCACTTCGGCTTCCTCGTCGGTGGTGTACTTGCCGACGTTGGTGACATACAGATCGAGATCGCCGTCCAGATCGTAATCGAAGAACACGGCGCCCGACGAATGGCCGCGGTAGTCGAGCCCGGCTCGCTGCGAGACATCCTCGAACACGCCTTGGCCGTTGTTTTCCAGCAGCACATTGCCGGTCAGCACGTTGGTGACAAACAGGTCAACGTCGCCGTCGTTGTCGTAATCGGCCATCGCCGCCGCCACGCCAACATGCTCGAGCAGCGCCACTCCGGCTTGCTTTGTAGTGTTCTCGAATGTCCCGTCGCCTCGGTTGCGATACAACGCGTTGGCGCCGATCTGGCTGACGAAATAGAGATCCAGGGCGCCGTCGCCATCGACGTCGCCAACCGCCACGCCGGTGCCGTGGTCGTAGTGATTGACTTTCAGCCGCCATCGCTGCTCGTCGACGATCTGGGGATCGTAGTCGATGCCGCTGTCGTCGATGGCGTGGCGAAACTCGAAGTCATGCGTCAATTTGGTGGCAGCCAGCGAGGCTTGCTGTTGCTCGGCGCGGGCCTTGAGCCAATCGATATCGAGGATCTCCGGCGGCTGCGCGAGGTGCGTGACCGGGACGGCGGGCGCGTCACCAGGCAGCTGCGCGGCAAGCGAGCCTTGATCGGGCATTTCGGGAAGCACATGGTTCAGCGCACGGCTCAACGCTTGCCGGCCCTCGCTGGTCAGCAGATCGAAGTAGCCGCGAATCTGCCCGCTTCGATCCACCAAAACGAACTTGGACTCGTGCATGATCGGCATCTGCTCATTCTTCGCATCCTCCGCGACCGGCAGCCGGAAGCCGACTTTGCTGACTTCCCAGATCTTGGCGCGCTCGCCGGTCAGAAAGTGCCAATGTTCGGGATCCGCCCCTGCCTGTTCGGCGTACTCTTTCAGCACGTCGGGCTGATCGTATTCCGGGTCGACGGAGATGCTGAGCAGATGGATGCCGGCCCAGGTCGGCTGCTCTTGCAGCGCTTGTTGGAGCTCGGCCATCCGCCGCGTCTGCTCGGGACACGTGCCACGGCAGCGAGTGAAGGTGAAGTTGGCGATCCACACCTTGCCACGCAGCTGCTCATCACTAAACGGCTGGCCGTGCTGATCGC
>JAGQPF010000492.1 GCA_020426845.1 Planctomycetales bacterium | reverse complement strand
TTTTGTTCTCATAGAATCCATTCTCAGACAAACCGACCAAAGATAACCGAATCGAATCCGCCACAGAACCTGGGACAAACCGAGCCACCTGCAAGGCTGAGTACGGTGCCTATAGCCTCTCCGATCGAAGTGCGGCGATCAGGCTTTGTAAATCACTGTTGCTAAGTCCCGAGAGCGTACCTGTCATGAGTCCCCCTGGCTGAAGAACTCGATGCCGAGATGGTCCACGGTGGGAACGACGAGCGCGCGGTCCAGAAACTCATTGTGTTGCTCACAAGATGTCTCAGAGATCAACAGGCAGCCATGGCAAGCAGCACCGTGCAGGAATCGACGTTCATGCTGATTCGACGGTTCGTGCTGTGCGCATACCGGGTCGTTTGAGCAGAGCTCCCCCATCTCCAAAGCATTTCGGATGTGCTCATGAATCCGTCGTCCGACCTGTACCAATCCACCAAGCGTCCCCTCGGCATCGGACGTCCCCGTGTAGAGCAGGACTCCATATCCAACATCGGGGATTGTGTAGATACGTTCTCGTATTGAGCTGGCCGGATATCCGCACTCCAGCGAAACGGCGGTGACCAACAAATGAGAGAATGAGTGAAAGAGAACATATGGAAGAAGTCCACCGGCTTCGACAAATTTCTTTTTAGCCCCCGTGTGCTCGCCTTTCCAGGCTTCATATCCGGCCAGCAGTCGCATGCCTCGTGCAATAACGTCTTTACGACTTGCCCACTGTTCGACGGCTTCTTTTCGGAACTGAATGAAAACGCCTTCTCCTCGGTTCTCAATCGCCGGTAGCCATGAAATTTCTCTGGCAAGTGACGCACGGCGAACTCCCATTTCAAGCTCACCATCAATGTCTGGTGAGACTGCCTCAAACCGTGTGAACCCGACCTGAGCCATCACCTCCCGAAGACGATGAACGAGGACGACACGTTCTACGTGATTCATCCACGGAGCATCCCAACAATCACGCGGCAGGTTTCTAGCAAAGAAGTTTCCGTCCGGTTTGTCATCCCCAAGTTCATCTTTGCTCGCGATTAGCGTCTCCATCTCAGCTTGCTTGATGGACTTGGCGGTTTCCGCAGACTGTCCTCGCCGGACCTTGATCTCGGCGAATACTTCTTCGTCCTTGAATCCATCAAGTACCGCGTGGACTTTCGCTTTCTTCCGTTCGTATTTGAGTTCGCTGACGTCTTCGACTTCACCAATGAAGTCCCATACAGTTTCAACGGCTTCGCGAAGTGTTTCATTGCGATCGGGCAGCGAGATGACACTCATGAGTTGGGGAAAGTAAGCGTTGCTGGCCGTGCGGATCAGCAGTCTATTGATTTCATTGCACGTTCGTTCGCCAGCGTGCGGTCCCAGCCATGGCCGAGCACCATCACAGTAACCGAGCGATTCACGCAGCTCGGTAGCCTGTGCCATGTTTCGTTCGCCCTTACCACACTCACAGCGAACCCAAACCTCGGCCAAATCGCCGCTGGTACCACGTTCCTCGATCCACATCTGGCGGCGACAATCCGTTTTTGCTCCATGGACGAAGAAGTACCAATCAATGTCACCGATGTGTCCATTACGGCAGGCCCGAACGAAACGAACGGGAACTACACTGCGCTTCTTCTTGCTGTCGTCGATGAACTTCCCTTTAGTCAACATTCTGCGGTGGACCAACATCCGAGAGCGCACTGTGCCACGATTGGAATCGCTGTCAACGTCCTGTGTGATGAACCACTCGGGAAACTGCCAGGCTGTGATGCCGGTCTGTGGAGCGGTCGGATCATCATTGTCCGGTGGAGGTGCATACAGCTTCAGCACTTGAAGCGGCGGATCGAACAGCTCTTTGAGCTTGTCGACAAGACGCGGCTCAATGATTTCATCTCCACCAGTGGACCAGGAATCCAGTCCGCCAATCAGGACAGAATGGTTGGGCAGGTCCATCATCGAACCAGGTCCGAATGATGTGATTAGCTGGCTGCGACGGATTTGGCCATGTGGACGGCTACCGGGGCGTCGGCTCATGAGTCTTCCTCCTCGCTTTCAATTTCCACACCGTCAATCGTCTTGAGCCACAGATTGACGCTGGGCTCAACGTCTCGCATGGAGCGATTGGCGCGGAATTTTTTGTGACGTGGCGGAAGCGTCTTCAGTTCAGGGTTCAAGAACTCGTACAGGAGCCGCTGGGCACTACCCGCCTCTGTCTGATATTGCAGTGCGCCCCCAGCATCATGGAGTTCCTTCGCAATCTTTTCCCACTCGTCCAGCAGATCCTTGCACCGAGCCTCGACCTTGAGACGTAGCTCTTTAGCATCATCGAGTTGCTGAGTCGTGTCGCGAGACTGAGTTTCAAAGGCCCGCTCGGAAAGAAGATTCACGGCGAAGTCGAGCCGGGGTAGTTCCTTTAGAATTTCGGTCGCACCGCGTGGCGGTGTCATCGGCAGGTGCCCCTGACGAGCCAGTGAAATCAAAGTGCCCGCCAAACCTCGATCAAGTGCGCGAGGCGAGAACGGAGTGACGCTGGTCGCCTCGACGCTTCGGTAGAACGATTCATGGAACGCCGCAAATCGTTCATAATGAGAACGGTCACGGGGACGGTGGATGTTCAGAATTGTGACGACCAAGCCAGGTCGCTGATCATCGCGTCCCACACGACTGGTCGCCTGGATGTACTCGGAACTGGTTTTGGGTTGACCAAAGCAAACCATCAGGCCGAGTCGTGTAATGTCGAGACCGACCGAAATCATGTTGGTCGCAATCGCCACATCGACGTGATCCTTCTCTTTGAATGGTCGCTCCAGACGCCGCTTCGCTTCTGAAACTTTGTCCGTCGTCACTCGACTGGTCAGTTCCACTGGCTCGTAGGCGATCGTGCGATCCTTGAATAAACCCTCGACTTCGCCGACTCGCTTCCTTGCTCCGCGAGCGATCAACTGAGTACGAACTTCGTCCTCAATAAGACGTCTGGCCCCACCAAGTTCTCGCAAGCTGTTGAAATAGCCGAGCAATGTCATGTACGGATCAGCCGGATTGCTGTCAGCTTTGGGACCACCGGCTTCGTGGTAGGCTTTCTGTGCCGCTCCAAGCAGCGCCAAGTACACCCGAAGCATGATCACCTTGGGGCTGCGCCCCTGGGCCGCAACTCCGACGTACTTTCGAGCGTTGCTCTCTTGAGTTGAATGCGTCCGCGCAAAGAAGGAGTCACGAATATCGGGTCCAGGAGGTGGGAAGACGTCAACATCACGTCGGTTGAACAACGCGCGGATTTGGCTCTGTGCGCGTCTGACCGTCGCGGTGGAGGCAATAATCTTAGGATGGACCGTTTTGCCTTCAACTTCGATAGCAGAAAGCTCATCCAACGCTGATTCATACAATCCGACCATCGTCCCCAATGGGCCGGAGATCAGATGAAGTTCGTCCTGAATCACGAGGTCCATTGGTGGCAGACGATCGACAGGTAACGGACGCCCAGCTGATGAATTACAGGGACCGTAGAAGCCTTCGGAATCGACTCTGTCGACGCGTCCAAAGAATCCACCGACCTCGCCCGTCCAGGGCATCGCTGCAAACTTGTCGACTGTTGCAATGAGAAAGCAGGGCAGGCGGCGGTAGATCGGTTCGTCAACGGAAAGAATCGGGAGACTATTACCACGCGAGAAATCACATCGTCGATTCGCGCAAGTCACCCTCAGGTCTGTTGGATCGTCCGTATTAGGAAGTAATTGAAACGAGGTCGATTTGAACTTCTCGCCGCACCATGGGCATTCCTCCAGTGGAATAGGAGAAGGTTTCCGGTCGTCGTTCTTGAATGCGATCGTCTTGCGACGGGCCGAATGTGCGTCGGTATCTCCCTTTCTGCCCATCCGGTTGGGCGTTGCCGCCATTCCAACCCAGAGACCGATCTCGAACGGCCACTCACCGAGCTTCTGAACGTCTTTTTGACGTTCCAGCTCCAGCGCACAGATCAACGCGGCAGCACGCCCTAGTTGGTCGAGCGTCAGCAGACGCAGCGTGTAACGCATCAGGACACTCAAACCGGCGGAGGTCAGTCCTGGATTTCGCAACCTCCTCAAAACCAGCGTAAATGCCGCTAATCCGAGATACGCCTCCGTCTTACCCCCGCCAGTCGGGAAGAACAGCAGGTCGACCAATTCTCGATCATTACTTGTTGGGTCCGCAATCCCTTTCAGATTCATCAAAATGAATGCCAACTGGAACGGTCGCCAGGCTGGAATGATTTCCTCGGGAGCTTTCCCCCATTGAAGCGCAAGACGACGTCGTCCCTGAGCGGCCATAGCCTTATTTGCCAGTCGAAAGGCATCGAGGCATTCGGGATCGGCGAGAAGGTCAATCCCCGCCTGTATTCTGTTGGCTGCGATATTGGCCCGATGAAGAAGTTCTTCAGCCGTTTCCTTGCGGTGTTTTGAGAGGCTTGGCAGTGCGACTTGCTGTTGATCTATCCAAGTCTTGTAATTGGTGACGAACGCACCAAGCTGGTCCTGGGCGTCAGCTCCATCTCGCAACAGTGCCAGCGACTCCATCTCCAAAGTGACACCGGGTATCTTGGATGGAGCAACCTTTTCCACTTCAGCCGTTGGCAGCCAGCTCGTGCGGACGGTTCGACACTGGCCATCTTCGACGACGCAATCAGTTGCCACGCTGTGACCAACGGCAAACTCATATGCTTCTCTGTATTGCAGATCGGCAACCCGCTCATCCCAGTCATCACTTTCAAGACTGCGCAAGTTCGGGCGAGCGACAAATGACTTGTCGCTGCTCAGCTCCAACTCTACCTGGAAGATAAAACCCTCGTCTCGGACCTCGTCAGGTGCAGCCTTCCGACGATTGACCACGAAAAGAGACAGACTTCGCGTTCCCTTCGGGAGACCGCCATCGAGATCGGAATCGGGAACACCACGGATCGACCAGACCAACTCGACGCCACGACTGTTGGGAACCTGCACGACGCCCTGGTCAGGAACCTTCGATCCGATGTTGACGGATACAACTTCTTCTCGGGGAACACGTTGCCATTGCTGTGGCCCGGAGTAA
>JAGQPF010000491.1 GCA_020426845.1 Planctomycetales bacterium | reverse complement strand
CTCCTCAATCTCTGGCGGGTCGTTGTCGTATTCGGTCGCAACCGCCTCGGGCCCGATTCTGGCAACCTCGTTGTAGTAGTGCTGTAGGGCCGACTCCTCCATCCGAGTACCGTCCGGCAGCTCCGTGGAGTCATATCGATGCTCGTTCGCGACCTCGGCGCCAGCGTCCATCTTCTTCCGGTTGGCCGCATAGAAATTGTGCGACCGCCGGCAGAACTCGTCATCCGACTGTCCCATCGCAACGGCAATAAAGTCCTGCTGCCGCATCTGTACGTACTCGTCCCACAGATCGATTCGTCGCGGAGGCTTGAGCAAATACCTGAACCGCTTGCCCTTCCAGGTCGGCTTGGCCTTCGGGTCGGTGTACTTGTAGCTCACACTTACGCGGCTTTGCAGCGTCGTCAGCATCACACGGGCGATAGCCTTCTGCTGCGTGCCGAGCCCACCGATGCCCTTGTCGATGCGATCCTCCAATTTGCCCGCCTGCAACTCACTCCGCGACGACTCCTCAGTATCCGGGTCGTCAATGATCGCCACCGTGGGACGCTTGCCTCGCTGATTCAACCCACGCACGGCCGCATCCAATCCTCTCGTCGCAATGATGGCCCCAGCAGCCGGAGAACCTGGCACGGCAGGCAAAATGATCTCGTTGCCGCACCAAGTAAATTTGCTCTCCGCTTGCTCGTATTCGTCTCCATTGTCGTGACGACGTCCTGAAACGGTCTGCGACTTCGCACGCTGGGGAATTCCCTCCAGAGCCGCGATTGGCTCACACACCTCCGGGTAGTCGATCGCAAGACGTCCTGCCGATTCGATGTCCATCTTTAGGTTGCCGATGATGTTGGTCGCCATCGTTCCGGACGCCGCAAACAGCACGGCAAATTCGACCTTCCCGCACAGCACGTGCTTCAACAAAGTACGCCAGCACAATGTCGACTTCCCCTCACCGCGAGACGCCGCAATTGCCTGGTCACCGCCTACCGCAATTGCGTGGCCAATCGCGTCGATCATGTCCCGCTGTTGCGACGTGAATTCGTACCAGAATGGACTCGCGCACTCGTCGCCGAAGTAGTACCGCAGCCAGTCGACAGTGGACGCCTCAAGCTCGGCACGGCGATCGGGGCTCCCGCATGGAGGAACAATGATGTCTCGTCGCTCGGCTGATTGCCGGCGCTTGTATCCGACGTCATAGGCTCGCTTGTCGAATGCGGTAGACATCAATCTCCAATGGTGTGGTGTTTTCCCAATTGGGAAATCGTACTACTAACGGGTGGCCACAACACGCCCGAACGACTGTGACGGGCATATGGGCGGTGCGGGAAATGGTCTGCAGAGGGGTATTCTTCAAAGTACCTTTCGGCGACCCCACTTTGCGCGTTTCATCGGCCGTTTTTTCGACCTCACGACTTTGCCGCCGATCGGCGTTTTCGGTTTAGTGAAAGTTACTAATTCTGGGTCGAACATCGCCAGCTTGCGACGTCACTCCGCCTTGAATCGGTACACCCGAACCTTTGTCCTGCTCGCCGATGTGGTAACGGTCACCTTGAATCGGTAGGTCCCGTCGCTGTTCGGGCCGCCATCGTTGAGTTGTCCTGAAACGGTCCATTGAGCGGCTTTGCCAATGGCTACCGTCTCACCCTCGATCACCAATGTGGCGACGTTAGCGGCTGCACTGCTGATCGTCAGAGCACCTCCGGAAACCGCGTCGTGATTGGAATCGACCTCTACCACTGAGACGGCCGTAATGGTCTCCCCGGAATCAAGCTGGCCCGTAAAATTGACGGCCGCGAACTCTACGTCGCCCTCCGATAGCGTCCGTGTTTCGCTGTGCTCAATCGGCATCGCTCACTCCTCGTCCGTTGTCCAATGCAGCCGTTTTTGACTCGCTGTCCAGTGTAATCGCCTGCTTTTGTCCGACCAATGCAGACGTTGCTGGCTCTCGGTCCACTCCACGCCAGGAGCATCCGGCGGGTTGATGATCGCGACCTGTCCTGACCACGTCGCCGATTCAAACGTGCGACTTGCGAATGTCCGACTGGCGAATGTGCGCTTGCTCATTGCACCACCTGTTCGATGCAATGCCGAAGGAATCGTGGCTGTGGCTGTGATGTCATTTATTGCTCCGTTGGTTCCGCTGTTCCGATAGCCGCTCCTCGTTTACCAACTTCCAGTATTCTTTGATCATATCGCTTGGCGCGTAAGACGGATTCGT
>JAGQPF010000490.1 GCA_020426845.1 Planctomycetales bacterium | reverse complement strand
GCTGGTCGCCGAGGTCGGCAGCTTGGACGACGCCCGGCAGCAGCAGGTGTTCGGCGAGTCGCTGCCCAGCGGCTTGCGAATTCTCTAACGCAGCGCCGGGCGACCCGTCGGGCCTCCATCGCAGGCGACCCTGGTGAGACTCGGTGGACCACTCAGCTTCGCGTGGCGTTCTGCACCGCGCAGAGTGGCCCGATTTGACAAGTGGCCTCACGGGCTTCTACACCGTGGGGAAGGGGTTGCGCAGTTATGCACGGGCGGGGGCGCGCGGGGGCGCCCATGCAACGCGAACCGTGCCGCGGCCGGCGCAAAGGGCTTGAAAGCCGGACGGCTCGCATCTCCGATGGAAAAATAGCTTGACAGCCGACCTATCGAATATCTATATATCGATAAGCGACACAACGGAACCGGACTTCGGGAGCATCGTCATGGCCGGCAGACAACAGCACGCGATGGGCGGCAAGTCGAGCGGAGACTATGTGCGGGGCAGCATCGATCTGGTGCTGCTTTCCGTGCTGCAGGACGGGCCGAAATACGGATACTTGATCCAGCAGCGCATCTCGGCGGCGAGCGGAGGCAGCGTCGACATCCCCGCAGGAACGCTCTACCCACTGCTGCACCGCCTAGAGCGTGAAGGACTGCTGGCGGCCAAGACCGACAACGAGACCGGGCGACAGCGCAAGTGGTATCGGCTCACAGCCGCCGGGCGCCGCCGCCTTCAGCAACAAGCGGTCGAATGGACTCGCTACGCGGCCTGCATCCAAGCGCTGCTGAACCCCGTGTTGGGCGAGGGCTCCGACGGCCTGGCCACGACCTGATTAAAACCGCGTCGCCAACTTGTGTCACCAAACCATCGAGTCATCGCGCCGCGAGCATGATCTGTCCGGCGCCGGCATCCCAATCTTCTCCGCCGTATTCTCCACCAGCGTGGAGCTTTCGATTCTTCTCAACCGAATTCTCAACCGAAGAGGCAATCATGACCGACCGCGAATTCGACAACTACCTGGCGTTGTTGTCCGGCATGCTGAAGTTGAGCCGTCACCAGCGGGAGGCGATCTCCAGCGAGTTGCGCGATCACTTAGAGGAACGGCTATCCGAACTGCTAGAGGAAGGCGCGTCTCGCGACGAGGCAATCCGACTGGCTCTGGAAGAGTTCGGCGACGCGTCGCACTTGGCGGAAAAGTTGGCGCCCGCCGCGCGGCGGACGGCGCCCTTGCGTCGAGGCGCGATTGCAGCCGGGCTGGCGGCCGCCTTGCTCGGATGGCTGACGCTGCGTCCACAAACGGCGACAACCCCGACCGGACCGACACTGGCGGGAGTGGCCGTCGCTCAGGATGCCCCCGCTCACAAGAACACTCGGACCGTATTTCGCTCCACCGAACCCGAGCGGAGCGAAAAGCTGGAGGCGGCGCTCTCCCGCAAGGTCTCCGTGGAGTATGTGGACGTGCCACTGGAAGTCGTCGTCGCCGAGATCTCCAAACAGGTTGAGGCGCCGATGCGACTCGATCGCCGCGCTTTGGAAGAATCCGTCATCCCCTTGGACTCGCCCGTCAATTTCAGTTTGAAAGACGTCACAGCGCGATCGGTGTTGAGGCACATGTTGCAAGATTTGAACCTGACCTACCTGGTGCGCGACGGTGTCATCGAGGTCACAACGCCCGAGGCATGCGAGGATGCGATGGAGACAGCCGTCTACCCCGTCGCGGACCTGGCCAAGAGCGACCCCACGAAACTAAATGACTACGACAACCTCACTCAGTTGCTGCTGGAGATGACCGACCGCGACACCTGGTCTGACGTGGGCGGTCCCGGCGCGATCCACGGGCCCTATCGTGGCACTCTGACCATCTCCCAGTCGAATCGTGTGCACGAGCAACTCGAAGCGTTGATCGACGCAATGCGCAAGCTCGACTTGCAGTCGACCTCGGTCATCACTGCGGGCGAGCGAGCCATTGAACAGGACCTCCGCAAACGACTACTGCAAGTGGTGTCGGTGGAGTATGTGGACCTACCGCTTGAAGACGTGGTGGCGGAACTGCAAAAGTCGGTCGCCGCGCCGATCTTGCTGGATCGCCGGGCGCTCGAAGACGCCGTGATCAATGCGGACAAGCCCATCACGTTCACATCGGAGGGCTTGCCTCTCAACCTGGTGCTCAAGTCGATGTTGCGTGAGCACGACCTGGCCCATCTGGTGCGAGATGAGGTGATCTTGATCACCACACGCGAGGTTGCCGAGTCGTTGCTGGAGACACGGCTGTACCCGGTCCACGACCTAACCAAACCATCCCCCGAAATTCCGCCGGGCGAATTGCAGGAATTCTACGAAGAGGAGTTGGCCAATCTGACGGAGTTAATCTCCACCAATGTCGCCCCCGACACTTGGAGCGAGGTCGGCGGTCCCGGCTCGATTGTGGCCTATCAACAGCGCCTGGCGTTGGCGGTTTCGCAAACTCCGGAGGTCCATGAGCAGATCGAGCAAGTGCTGGCCGCCCTGCGGCGCGCGGAGAGCTCTGCCTACTCGTCCGATGCCGACTCCGCCTCCCATCAGGAGCTGAAACTTGTCGTATACCCGGTCACCTCCGATCCCGACAAGGTGATCGAGGCGATCCGCAACTATGTGTCGCCCGACTCCTGGTCCGACGCGGCCGAGAACGATGACGCAGCCAAGCACGGTGACCGTCCTTCGATCATGGCCATCCGCACGGACCCAACCCCCGGCGCCCAAGTTGTAGCTCATCGAATTCTCGTCCGACATCGCGGCAGCGTGCACCGCCAGCTTCGCGCATTCCTGCAGTTGCTTGGCAACGGCGCCTACTTTGGAGGGATGGGCAGCGGAATGGGTGGAATGGGCGGCGGAGGAATGGGTGGCGGCGGCGGCGGGTTCTTCTAAACGCCCGCAAAGAACTTGTCGTAGTGCAGGCTGCCAGCCTGCACCAGCGGTCAAAACCAGTTATCGGCTGGCAGCCTATGTACTACGCACATGTTCTTCAGTAGCCTCTGTCATGCCCACGGCGCGTTGCGCGCACGTATCTATACTTGCGCCCGTGCTTTGCGGACTTCTGCGCGCAATTCCACGGGCTCGCGCCCGTGGCTAACATCTGTCGCCCCTTGCGGGGCTTTTCCGCGTGGTAGTTGGGCTTCGCGCCGAAGCAATCCACGGGCTCGCGCCCATGACTAACATCTGTCGCCCCTTGCGGGACTCTTCCGCGTGGTTGTTGGGGTTCGTGCCGAAGCAATCCACGGGCTCGCGCCCGTGGCTAACATCTGTCGCCCCTTGCGGGGCTTTTCCGCGTGGCTTTTGGGCTTCGCGCCAAAACATTCCACGGGCTCGCGCCGAAGCAATCCACGGGCTCGCGCCCATGGCTAACATCTGCCGCCCCTTGCGAGGCTTTTCCGCGTGGTAGTTGGGCTTCGCGTCGATGCAATCCACGGGCTCGCGCCGAAGCAATCCACGGGCTCGCGCCCATGGCTAACATCTGTCGCCCCTTGCGGGGCTTTTCCGAGTGGTGGTTGGGATTCGTCCCAACTCCTTCCACGTGCACCCGCCCAGGGC
>JAGQPF010000489.1 GCA_020426845.1 Planctomycetales bacterium | reverse complement strand
GGGCGGAATACCTGGGGCGGCTTTTTTTTTTTTTTTTAATTTGACGAAGGCCTTCAAGATCTATGGGATATCCGCAAACGTCCCACTTGGGATATCGCTTCGCTTGCCCCTACGTTGAAGAAGGCCGTTGGCCTTCAATGAAACGACGGGCGGCATACCCGGGGCAGCGCTGCGCTCGCCCCGGGCTACGTTGAGGAAAGCCTTCGGCCTTCATGAGGGCATCCGAGATCTGCGAGGCGAGGGCTACGGCTTTGCGCTGTGGACGCCGGCGTTCACCGTGCGGACGCTGTAGAGCGAGGTGCGCGCGGTGATGAATAGCGTCTTGTAGTCGTCTCCGCCGAAGCAGACGTTGGCGGGGCCTTCGGGCACCTGGATCTCTTCGAGCAGCTTCCCGTCGGGATCGTAGACCAACACTTTGCCGCTGGTCGTGTAGATGTTGCCCTGCACATCGACCGCCATGCCGTCGCTGCCGGTCTTGGTCGAGAACAACTTCTTGCCGATCTTGCCGTCGGCCGTCATTTCGTAACAGTGCACGCCGCCCGGCAGCTTGCGCATTTGCTCGTCGGGATGGCGCGGGTGGCCTCCGGTGTCGGCAATGTAGATCCGCTTCTCGTCGGGGGAAAAGACGATGCCATTGGGCATCGCCAAGTCCTTCACCACCGGCTCGACCTCGCCCGACTTCGGGTCGAGTCGGTAGACCCAGTGACCCGGCACTTCCGACTTTCCTTCGGTGCCCCAGAGTCCCCAGGGCGGGTCGGTGAACCAGAGCGAGCCGTCCGAGCGGACGGCGACGTCGTTGGGAGAATTGAATCGCCCGCCCTGATACTTGTCGGCCAGCACCGTGATCTTGCCGTCCGGCTCGGTGCGAACCAAATTCCGCCCGCTGTGCTGGCACGAGATCAAACGGCCTTCGAGATCCAGAATGTTGCCGTTGGAGTTCTCGCTCTCGCGGAACACCTTCAAGCCGCCGTCCTTGCTCCACTGCATCAGCTTGCTGTTGGGGATGTCGGAGAAGACGACGATTTTCTCCTTGGGGAGCCATACGGGGCCCTCGGTGAATTTCATGTCGCCCGCGAGTTTCTCGACCTTGGCGCCCGGCGCCACGATTGACTGCGCGCGAGCAACGGAGACAAGTGGAAAGACGCACAGGGCGATGGCGATCGGTATGGTCGAAAAGCGATGTGTGGAAGTTGACATCCCGGATCCATGCGAATGGCTGGTGAGTTGAAAACGCGGCACTAATGCCCCGTCAAAAATAAAGGGCATTTCAAAAATCTTCCCTGGCGCAATCGAAGGCAGTTTTTCTGCTGGTTTTATCAACCCGATTGCCGATCGGGAAGGTTTTGAAATGCGTCGTAAAGCGTTGGGTTGGCCGCCACCCAAGCTCGTGGCTCGACTTCGCGAGTTTTCTAACCTCAACACTATGGCTTGGCGGCCCATTCATGCTGGTGTCGATTGTAGCTCGGCGGCGTCAGCGCCGCTTGGGTGCCAAAGAATTGTCACAAATGGGCGGATCTTTCGTTACTTCGCAACCTGCCGCCCGCCGTCGTAGTGGATCGCGAGCTGGCGCCGGGCCACGACGTCCCAGTTGGGCCGTGGCGGCGGACTCAGGTAGTGCCGATAGGCAGCGGCCATTTGCCGAGCGACTTCGGTGTGCTCGACGCCGCCGAACCCGGCGCCCATCGCGGGAAATGCCACCGATTGAATCGAGCCGGGGTGGGCGACATTGTGGCGGTAGACGGCGATCAATGAGGCCCACGTGGCGCAGTAGACTTTGTCGGTGCCGGCGATTGAACCCGGCACTCGCATCGTGGGCGAGTGGGCGACGAACGGATAGTTGTCGTTCCCCGTCGGCTCGATGATCGATGTGCCGATCGGCTGCTCGCCGAGAAACTCGTCGAGAATCCGATATTGGATGCGGTGCATCAACGCTTCGCCGTGCAGTCGCACCACGGCCGCGTCAATGCCGGCGTTCATGATCCCAAAGGCGTTGGCCGCGGTCACGAAACAGTCGTGCGGCGGCAGTTCCTCGAGACGGCATTGCCACACCGTCACATTCGGAAGTCCGGCGAAGCGATCGCGAAAAGCGTCGCACGTCGCTGCGCGCGGGTGAATCAGCCACAGTTGAATCGGCAATGCCATGTAGTCTTTCGAGCAAAGGGTTGAGGCAAGGTGGCCAACGTTGGCCACGGATGAAACACGGGTGGAACACAGATGGAGCGTGGATTCCGCAGAGGTCGCCTGGATTCACGGATCTCCAGGGATCTCTTATGCTTTAATCACGAGTGAGACTCGATTCTGGCGTTAGTTGGCAAAGGTTCGCCGCGTGGGCGGCGGGTAACGCGAGAATGTGGAGAGAATTTGTCCTTTCGGTCATGCTCGTTCCTACCCGCTCTGCGGTGCGTTGGTTGAGTTGGTCGGCGAAAAAGCTTCAATGCAGACGACGCATCGCGACATGGCGAGAATGTGAGCACCCCAGGAATTGGTGGGGCGCTGGGCAGAACTTCGGTCGCCACAACATTGCGCTCCCCGGTCCAACTACACTTTGTTTTTCGCTCGTTCGTTCATGCCGGGTCACGCCGGGTCATGCCGGGTCACGCCGGGTCACGCCGGGTCACGCCGGGTCACGCCGGGTATTGGCAGCCATCATCAAGGAGTTTTTCGTGCAACGACTCACTGCTCTGTTCGCCCCCATTGCCGCTGCGATGCTCGCCGTCGCGATCCTTCTGCCGGAGCCCGCCATGGCGGATGTTTACGAATTGCGGACCTACACGACCAACGAGGGAAAACTGGACAACCTGAACGCTCGGTTCCGCGACCACACGGTGCGATTGTTCAAAAAGCACGGCATGGAGTCCGTTGGGTACTGGGTGCCCGCCGACGAGCCGAACTCGAAGAACACGTTGATCTACGTGATCAAGCACAAGAGCCGTGACGCGGCCAAGGAGTCGTGGAAGGCGTTTCTGGCCGATCCGGATTGGCAGAAGGTGGCCAAGGAGTCGCAGGTGGACGGGCGCATTTTGGCCAAGGCGCCCGAGTCGGTGTACATGGATGAGACGGACTACACACCCAAGTTCACCAGCGGCAAGGCCGGGTCCAACGCGGCGTTCGAGCTGCGGATCTATCGCTGCCATCCCGGCAAGCTCGCCAATCTGGATGCCCGTTTTCGCGATCACACCATTCGCATCTTTAAACGGCATGGCATGGAGTCCGTCGCCTACTGGCATCCCGCCGACAAGCCGGGCTCGGAAGACACCTTGATCTACATTTTGCGACATGAGAGCCGCGAGGCCGCGAAGCAGTCCTGGGATGCGTTCCGCCAGGATCCCGAGTGGCAGAAGGTCGCCAAGGAGTCGCAGCGCGACGGGCAGTTTTTGCGAGAACGTCCCGAGTCGGTCTATATGACCGCCACCGATTACTCCGCCATCCAATGAAGTCCATGAAGTTTGCCATGAATCTTGCCGTGACTTGCCGGGCCGACCATCAAGCGAAGGCGTTGGGCTCTTGGTCGCGTCGCCATTGTCGGCCAGCGCCCCCATCACAAGCGCCGCTGCATGTCATCAGTTTGGCCGTTGTTGCCATGGCTGGGTTGCTGTCCGCCACGGCGGCATTGGCCGAGACACCGGTGACGCCGCCGGAACTGGTGGGCATGAACGGCGAGCGGCTGCGCGGACTGAGCGAGCTTGTCGAGCAAGGGATTGCCGAGAAGAAGATGCCCGGCTGCGTGGTTTGTGTCGGGCGCCACGGCAAGATCGTCTACCTCGAGGCGTTCGGGCTGAAGAAGATCGCGCCCGACCCCGAGCCGATGCGGACGGACACTCTTTTCGACATGGCCTCCATCACCAAGCCGGTCGCCACCGCCACCAGTGTGATGCGGCTGGCGGAAGCGGGCCGATTTCGCCTCGACGATCGCGTGGAGAAGTTTTTTCCCGAGTTCGGCGTCCATGGCAAGGATGAGATTACCGTCCGACACTTGCTGATTCACCAAAGCGGACTGATCCCCGACAACGCCCTGTCGGACTACCGGGATGGACCGGAGAAAGCGTGGGAGAAGATCTGCGCGCTGGAACTGGTGGCGCCGGTCGGCGAGGCGTTCAAGTACTCGGATGTCAACTTCATCGTGCTCGGGAAGCTCGTGGAAAAAGTGTCCGGCCAGACGCTTCACGAATTTTCTCGCGATCAGATCTTCAAGCCGCTGGAGATGCACGAAACGGGGTATTTGCCCGCAGAGTCGCTGGCGGCACGCGCGGCGCCGACCGAGAAACGCGAGGGCAAGTGGATGCGGGGAGAGGTTCACGATCCGCGAGCGCACTTGTTGGGCGGGGTCGCCGGGCATGCCGGGCTATTCTCCACTGCCACCGATCTGTCACTCTACGCCCGAATGATGCTGGGCAACGGCCGGCTTCCCGGCGGCGCGAGGGTGTTGGCGCCGAGAACCGTCGAAGCGATGACCGCTCCGCAGACGGTCTCCAGCGGGATTCGCGGGCTGGGCTGGGACAAGCAGACAGGCTACTCCAGCAATCGCGGGGACTTCCTGACCTCGGCCGCGTTCGGGCACGGCGGCTTCACCGGCACCGTGCTTTGGATCGACCCCGAATTGGACCTGTTCTTTATCTTCCTGAGCAATCGAGTGCACCCCAACGGCAAAGGAAGTGTCAATCATCTGGCAGGTCAGATTGTCAATCGCGTCGTCGGCTCCATCACGGATCGTTAAACGCCGATGTTCAAACTTTGTTTCTACGTGCCTGAGAGCCATCTCGAAGACGTCAAATCCGCCGTGTTCGCCGCAGGCGCCGGCCGCATCGGCAACTACGACTGCTGTTGTTGGGAGTCGCTCGGTCAGGGCCAATTCCGCGCCCTCGAAGGCAGCCAGCCGTTCCTGGGGCAACAGGGCGAAGTGGAGCGCGTGGCGGAGGTTAAGGTCGAGCTGGTGTGTGACGATTCGCTGATTGCCGATGCCGTGGCTGCGCTCAAGTTGGCGCATCCCTACGAAGAGCCTGCCTATCAGGTGTGGAAACTCGAGCAGCTGTAGTCGTAGCACAGGCTGCCAGCCTGTGTAACCAACTTCATTCACAGGCTGGCTGCCTGTGCCACGACAGCCTGTGTCACATTAAAGCACCTCGGAAGAGGGGTTTAGTAGATCTGTTGGCCCGGATCACCCGTTTTTGCTATACTACCCGGTGCCTACCCAATGATTACCCTCCCCTAGGCGGCCTTCTCTCACCTTGTGGCACATGCTCGGGACGATAAACCGCTCATGCGGTCTTTCGTTCCACCCACGCATCCACATTGGCTGCCCCACCCCAGCAAGCAATGCCTTGGCATTGCCTCCGCCCATGAGTGCTTCGATTGGGACGCCCACGTCGGCTGACTTACCTCACGAATCCGACCCCGTCACGGTGCCGTATCCCGGAACGGATATTGGCAGTGTCGCGGCGGAGCGAACGAGCGGGGTGTCGATGGACCCGGCTGTGTTGGCCGGACCGCTGAAGTCTTCCCGGGCGCCGCGCCGCAAGTGGTGGGGCTATGTGGCGTTAGGGCTCGCTCTGTCGCTGTTCGGCTTTTGGTTCCAGCAGCAGGGTGGCGGGGCGCCCACTCACTTCGCTCAGGAGGCGCTGCTCCTTCACACGGTGAAGTCCGAGCCGTTGCAGGTGACGGTCATCGAACGCGGCAATCTCGAAAGCCAGTTCAATGTGCCGGTGATGTGCGAGGTGGACGACTATCGTCGCGACGGCTTCAACGGGACGCAAATCATCTGGGTCATTCCCAACGGCTCGTTGGTGGAGAAGGGAGACCTGCTGGTGGAGCTCGATGAATCGGCGCTTCGCGAGCAGATGGACGAGCAGGTCTTGGAGACGGAGCAGGCCCGCGAGCTGATGTTGTTGGCCGAGGCTCGCCTGGACAATCAGAAATCGCAGAATGAGACAAATCTGGCGGACGCCGACCTGAAGGTGAAACTTACCGAACTCGATGTGCGGATGTTCACGGATGACTCCAACGGCACGCACCGTCTCGAGGTCGAGTCGCTCAAGCGAGAGATCGAGGATCTCAACAATGACATTCTCTCCGCACAAGCCAATCTCGAGCTGAAGCGGAATGACAAGGAGGGCGTCGAGACGCTCTTTAAGCTCGGCTATGCCGGCAAGAGCGAGTTTGAACGCAGCCGGCTCGACTTTCTGCAGGCCGAGAGCCAGTATGCCGCCAAGGTCAATCGTCTGCGCACTCAGCTCGCGACGTTGAACAAGAAAGAGACGTACGAGAAGGAGATGCAGCTGCTCGAGCTGCAGGGCAAGCTCGACACGGCCAAGCGGGCGCGCGAGCAGGCGACGATCAACAATGCGGCGCTGATCACCCAGTTGAAGGCGACGCTGGACGCTCGCAAGGAACAGCTCACGAAGGAGGAGGAACTGCTGGACCGCTACAAGCAGCAGCACAAGGCGTGCAAGATTTACGCGCCGGAGGCGGGCATGGTGGCCTACGCCAACTCGCGATACGGCGAGGTCGGCGCCGGGCAGTACTTTCGGCTCCGCCAACAGATCCTCTCGTTGCCGAACTTGAAGCAGATGCAAGTCAAGACCGCGGTGCACGAGTCGGTGCTTGATCGCGTCAAGGCAGGTCAGAAAGTTTCGATCCGCGTCGAGTCGTTCAGCGACCGTCGCTATGTCGGCACGGTTGACTCGGTGGCGGTGTTGCCCCAATCCAGTGGCAGCAGCCTGGGCGCGGACACTCGTTTCTACGAGACAGTGATTAAGATTGACGGCGAAGTCGAGCAGCTCAAGCCGGGCATGACCGCGGTGGTGGAGATTCAGGTCGCCAGCGTCGAGGAGGCGGTGACCGTGCCTGTGCAAAGCATCGTCAGCGAAGGCAAACGCTCCTTCTGTTACGTGTCTCGAGACGGTGAAGTCGAACGCGTCCCGTTGGAGTTGGGCGTGGCCAATGATTACCAGGTTGAGGTGCTATCGGGCGTGCATCCGGGCGACCAAGTCGTGTTGAATCCGATCTCGCTCGATGTCCAGGAGCAGCACGACGACGCTGGGTCCGCCGAGCCGGCCAATGCGAAACGCGACCGGCCGGCCACCAAGCCGCCGGCCGCCAAGCCCGCCGCTCCTTCCTCGTCCGTCTGATTTCGAGGGCGCGACGTGAAACTGGGATTTGTGCTGCGCCTCGGCGTGCGAAACCTATTGCTGCACAAGCTGCGCAGCTTCCTGACAATGCTCGGCACGATCTTGGGCGTGGCGTCGGTGATCGCGATGCTCGCCGTGGGCGAGGGTTCGAAACGGCACGCCGTGGAGCAGATTCGCAAGCTCGGCGCGTCGAACGTCATCGTCCGCAGCGTCAAGCCCGGCGGCCGTGACACGGAGGGCAAAGGAGACAACAACAACTCGTCGTCCTCGATCTCGCAGACGAACCGCGTTGCCCGCGTGCTCGACTATGGGCTCAAGTACGCCGATTGGCGAGTGCTTCAGAACGCGATCACGACGGTCGATGAGATCGTTCCCGTGGTGTTGTTGCAGAAACGCGTGGAGGTGAACGGGCGCAGGATCGGCAACGCGCGAGTGTTGGGCACGACCCCGGAGATCCAAAGCCTCAAGCAAGTCGAACTTTGGCGAGGGCGGTTCTTCACGCATGACGACCTGGACGCCTCCTCGAATCTGGCGGTGCTGGGCATGGGCGCAGCGCGCAAGCTGTTCGGTTATCGCGACGCGCTGCACCAGACCATTTTGATTGGCGATGGCGCCTATCGCGTCGTCGGCATCTTGCGGCCGGAGGTGACATCCAGCTCCTCGCCCGGCGGCGTGGGCATCGATGATCTAAACGACGACGTCTATATTCCGCTCACCGCGGCGCGCAACCGGTTCGGCGAGTTGCAACGGATCGAGCGGGCCGGCGGACGCGACTACCAACGCATTCAGCTCAGTGAGATCACGCTCGCCGTCAGCGATGAGCGGAACGTGAGCGAGACGGCCAGCATGGTGCGAAGGCTGCTGTCGAGAACGCACACGATTGAGGACTTTGAGGTGCAAGTGCCGCTCGAGCTGTTGCAGCAGGCGCAGCGAGAGAAACGCACCTGGAACATCGTGCTGGGCTCGATTGCCGGCATCTCGTTGTTGGTCGGCGGCATCGGCATCATGAACATCATGCTGGCCACGGTCACCGAGCGAACTCGCGAGATCGGCATTCGCCGCGCCCTCGGCGCGCGGCGGCTGGACATCATCGCGCAATTCCTCGCCGAGACGACGGTGCTCTCGACGCTGGGCGGCACGATCGGCATCTTTCTCGGGGCGGCGATTCCCTACGCGGTCACGCACTTCTTCGGCATCGAGACGGCCGTCACCTTTTGGAGCGTGTTTCTGGCCTTCGGGATTTCGGTGCTGATCGGCATCGTCTTTGGCGTCTATCCGGCGCGCCGCGCTGCGCGGATGAATCCGATCGAGGCGCTGCGGCACCAATGACGCGTGCGGCGTGCCGCGCGCGTGTCCTCGCGCATCTTGCCTGTGCAGCGCTGCGCAACCCCATTCGCGCCGGCCGAAGCACGCTTCGCGCGTAGCATGGGCGTCCTCGCCCGTGCGGCACTGCGCAATCCTATCGCGTCGGCCGAAGCACGTTTCGCGCGTAGCATGGGCGTCCTCGCCCGTGCGGCACTGCGCAATCCTATCGCGTCG
>JAGQPF010000006.1 GCA_020426845.1 Planctomycetales bacterium | reverse complement strand
TGGGCACCCTGTTTGACTTGGAGGAGACTCCACAAGAGACGTCTGTCGATCCGGGAGTTCAGGTCTCCAAGTGGGTCTCTAATCTGCTGCTCAGCCCCGTCTTTGATGCTCAGAAGCAACTCGGCGGCCGCGGGGTTCCGTCGGACGAAGTCTTTGCGACCCTGCTGGCGTCGCTGGATGAGCGAGGTGGCAAGATGACTAGCGTGGCACTTGCCCGCGTCTTGGCGTGTCCCGCCATGCGACTGCCGGGGCTGCTCTCCAAGGCAGCAAGAGTACTCAACGTCGACGGGTACGACGTGCTTCGTCGGGACGACGCCTCCGACACAATCGAACTGAATCGCGATCTGCTGCTCAAGCAGTTCGACCTGGTGGAGTAAACGATGAGCATCAGCCCCCAGCGGCGACAGGAGATCATCGACGCATTGCGGCGGGGCACGGTGCCGCGCAACAGTCTCGATGCATTCGCCGTTGGGCTAGGGGGATTCGAGGCCGCTTTGGACGAGGAGCTTCGCAAGGTTTCCTCGGTCGGCAGTGTGTTCAAGGCGGTGCGAGGCGAGTACGGCTGCGGCAAGACGTTCTTTGCTCGCTGGCTGGCGGATCGCGCGCGTAAACTCGGCTTTGCGTCGGCCGAGGTCCAGGTATCAGAGACGGAGACTCCGCTGCACCGTCTGGAGACCGTCTACCGGCGCCTCATGGAGCGGTTGTCGACCGCCGATACTCCCCAAGGAGCCTGGCGCAACATCGTTGACGGCTGGTTCTACGCCTTGGAGGAAGATGTATTGGCCGAGGGCACAGTGGATGCCAACGATGAGCAAGTTTTGTTGGAACGCACGAACGAGCTGCTGGAACAGCGTCTGGCGAAGGTCAGCAGCACGGCTCCAACATTCAGCGCCGCCTTGCGAGGGTATCGTCAGGCACAAGCCTGCGGTGATCGAGCCATTGCTGATGGCATTCTGGCATGGCTTGCTGGACAGCCCAATGTGGCGGCCGCGGCCAAGCGATCTTGTGGCGTGAAGAGAGACATCGACCACTTCGGCGCGCTGAGCTTTCTGCAAGGCGTGCTGATTGTCCTCCGTGACTCCGGGCACCCTGGGTTGCTGCTAGTTTTGGACGAGGTGGAGACGATCCAGCGTGTACGCAGCGATGTTCGCGACAAGAGCCTGAATGCTCTGCGGCAACTGATTGACGAGGTGGATTCGGGACGATTCCCCGGACTCTACTTGGTCATCACCGGGACGCCGGCGTTCTACGACGGCCCTCAGGGTATCCAGCGCCTGGAGCCGCTATCGCAACGTCTGCACGTCGACTTCCAGACCGATGCGAGATTTGACAACCCTCGGGCGCCGCAGATTCGTCTGCCCGCTTTCAGTCTGGAAAGGCTATGCCTGGTTGGCTGTAAGGTGCGCGACATCTTCCAGCAACACGCTCAGGCTCCCGACCGCATCGCCGCGATGTGCGATGACGCCTACGTGCAGAATCTTGCCGAGGCTGTGGCAGGGAAACTCGGCGGCAAAGTGGGCGTGGCGCCGCGCATCTTCCTCAAAAAGTTGGTGACCGACATACTCGATCGCGTGGATCAGTTTCCGGAATTTGATCCTCGTGAACACTACACCTTGACGATGAACGACAACGAACTGACCACCGTGGAACGCCAGGCGATGGGAGCCACTGACGTTGACGAAATCGAACTTGAAACATAGGAGTCATGCATGGCAGATAGCGTCATTGAAATCGAGAATCAAATCGATTCGCTGCTAACTGATGAACGTTACGCTCGCCTCACACAGATCGAACCAGAATTCGATCTGTTCGAATTCTTGCAAACGCTTTCGGAGGACGCTTCGTCTCGAGCCCTCGCGTTCTTGCTCGACTCGTCGCGGGAACACGAGTTGGGGACCAGATTCTTCGATGCCCTAATCGACAACGTCCATCGTGAGGGCAGTGGCCGCACACACCGGTTGTCGCTGAGGCAGAGTCTAGGATTGCATGGCCAGTCGACTTCTGTGGCCACAGAGTGGGCAACAAGCGACGGAAGAAGGCTCGACTTGCTCATTCGTGTCTACGACTCGATGCGTAACCTGATCGCGGTCGTTGGAATTGAGAACAAGCACTGGGCAGCAGAGCAGCCGGAGCAAGTGTCTCATTACCAGAACGAACTTGTCAAACGGTTTCCCCATGTGGGTGAACGAGTGCTCTTGTTCCTTTCGCCAGGCGCCCGGCCATCGTCTACCGCCGATCTGACGTGCGAGTGCCCTTATGTTCCCTGCTCCTACCGAACAGTAATTGCAGCACTGGAAGAGGCTGAGACGCTGGCGGACGGGGAAATTCGCGTCTTTATCACAAGCCTTAAAAGCCATCTCGACAAAAACCTTGAGGGGTCACACGCTATGAGTGCACAGATCCGGGATCTCGTCCGCGCAATCTACCGAGACCCCAAACATCGCAACGCAATCAAGCACATTCTCGATCATATCCCTCGATTTGGGACGCTCGTGAATGAGATTCAGGATCGCGTCGAATTGCATTTGGCAACGAACTATCCAAACGAACCCTTCACTTACACCACATACCCCAAGACGCGTCTTGATCGCCTTCAGGAAATCCAAGCTCTACCTGTGCGATTGGCAGAACGAACGAAGGACGCGGATGGATTTAGTTTTTACTACCTACTTCATCCAGACAGGACAAAGGCAGCCGCCGACGTGCCGGACTTGGGTGACCACGTCACCGTTCAGTTGATTGCGTGGTGCGAGAAGAAGGATTTTCGAGACAACGTAGATGCCCTTGCCCTCGCTGAGCAACTTCCAAAAACGATCGGAACTCCAGACTCGTGGTGCTCGCAGTGGAGGGAAGTATGGGCGGGGGGTAGCCATCAACTTGTAGACCTCGGAGATGTTGACGCGGCGGCATGTGCTGACCTGTTCATTAACGCAATCGACGCGACATTTCCAATTCTGAAGTCCGTCATCGAAAAGAAGTACCCGACGGTGCACGAAGGCGAATGAGCTGTGAGCAGCTTCGATCGCTTACATCCTGCGTTGCAATACCACATCGTGAACAGCCTTGGCTGGCGCGAGTTGCGTCCGTTCCAAGAGTCGGTCATTCCTCCGATACTCGACGGACAACACTTGATCGTGCTGGCGCCGACCGCTGGCGGCAAGACAGAGGCCGCGTTCTTCCCCGTTGTGTCTCGCATGCTCACCGAGGACTGGACGGGACTCAGCGTTCTCTATCTCTGCCCGATCAAGGCGCTGCTGAACAACTTGGATCTTCGGCTCGAGCGTTACAGCACGCTGTTGGGCCGGCGTTCCGCGCTGTGGCATGGTGACGTCAAGTCCTCGGCTCGGAAGAAGATTCTCCGCGAGCCGCCGGACTGCCTGTTGACGACTCCCGAGTCGTTGGAAGTCATGCTGGATTCTCCGAACGTGGATTCCCGCAGCTTGTTCAGCGAGCTGCGTGTGGTCATCGTGGACGAGATCCATGCGTTTGCTGGCGACGATCGAGGCTGGCATTTGCTTGCGGTGCTGGAACGGATCTCCCGACTGGCTGGCCGGGAGCTGCAACGGTTGGGACTTTCGGCCACGGTGGGCAATCCCGAGACGCTGTCCGGCTGGCTCGCGGGTTCATGCAAAGGACCGCGAGATGTGTTCCTGCCGCC
>JAGQPF010000488.1 GCA_020426845.1 Planctomycetales bacterium | reverse complement strand
GGCGTCAGCCTTGCGACCTCACTCGCATGGCCGCCCGCTTCCAACGTCGCCACACAAAGATGGCCTTCCGCCCGGGCGGCTCGCAACAGCGGCAGCAGCGCATCACTCGCGCCGAGGGTGGCAAACTGCAGTGAAGTTCGACTCGTCATGTCCCCTCACAGACGCCGAATGTGAAAGCCGCCGTCCACGTTGATGCAATCGCCGGTGGAGAATGGAAAGGCGTCGCCGGCCAACGCGACCACCGCGCGCCCCACGTCCTCCGGCTGGCCCCAGCGCCGGATCGGCGTCAGTCCCTCGGCGATCAAGCGGTCGTACTTGTCGCGAACCGGCGCGGTCATGTCGCTGGAAATCACTCCGGGGCACACCTCGTAGACGCGAATGCCCTCGTCGGCGAGTCGATCGGCGAACAACAAGGTCATCGTCCGCATCGCGGACTTGGCCATGCAATAGTCCGCGCGGTTGGTTGACACGGCATACGCCGAAATTGAAGTGATGTTGATAATGCGGCCAGCGTCTCCGTCGGCGACGGGCTGGTTCTCCAGCATTTGCCGAGCGGCGAGCTGCGCGAGAAAGAACGGGCCTTTCAGATTCGTGGAGAACACCGCCTCCCAGCTCTCCTCGGTCGCCTCGAGCAAGTCGCGGCGCCCCACGGAGGTGATGCCCGCGTTGTTCACCAACACTCGCAGCGGCGCCATCTGCTGAGCCGACTGCACCAATCGTTCGCGTCCGTCGCGATCCGCCACGTCAGCGGCCACGGCGGTCGCCTGACCGCCGGCGTCGTGGATTGCGTCGACAACCTCCCGTGCGGCATCCGCGTTGCGCAGGTAGTTCACCACCACCGCATGTCCGGCGGCGGCCAAATGCTGGGCGACCGCGCGGCCAATGCCGCGAGAAGAACCCGTCACGATCGCAGACGACTGACGTGACAAGTCGCTCATGATGTGCTCCAACGAGTCCGCAACCGCTCCACCCAAGCCGACGACTCGTCGCCAACGCCCTGGACAATCACTTCCCGCGTTTGCTCGCCGGTGACGATCAGCTCGACTTCGAGCCGATCCTGCGGCAGGGCATCCGCGACTCGGTCTCCCCACTCGACAAACGTGAGCGCCTCGGACTCCATGAACTCGTCGGCGCCAAGCTGCAAGTACTCATCCTCATCGGCCAATCGATAGGCATCCACATGATGAATGGTGACAGACCGAGGCTCCGGCTCACGCGACGCTTGCATGGCCTGGGAGAGCGGCGGGGACTTCGTCGCCAAGGGCTGCGTGGCCCGCTTGACCTCGCCCGTATAAGTCTGGCAAAGCACAAACGTTGGGCTGACAACCGTCGCGGGATCGATGCCCGCCGCTGCCGCCACGCCTCGCACCAATCGCGTTTTGCCGGCCCCAAGCGTGCCACGCAGCAACACCACAGCGGACGGTGGCGCCGTGTCCAGCAGAAGTTGCGCCAGCGCGTCCAGCTGCGACTCGTTGTCGACCTGGCAACTTAGCGACACGTTCATGTTAACTCCCGGTGTTGATAGCCGCGCACCGCGAGCGGTGTGAGTTGTCCGTTCACACGATGCGCGAGCCCTGGCTCGGTCGTCAACCGGCCGACGACCGCCAGCGACAAATCGCGCAGCGCCGGCGATTCGTCCCGCAGCAGTCGCTGAGCCTCCCGCGGGGGCAGCGCCAGCAGCAGTTCAAAGTCCTCGCCATCTGCGAGCGCGTGATCCAGCGGCGACTGGCCGGACTGGGCGGACTGGGCCGATCGACGCTGCGCGTCGGGGTGAATCGGCACGGCACTCAGCTCGAGCTCGGCGCCGCAGCCGCTGGCCTCGGCCATCCGCGACAGGTCCAACAGCAGCCCGTCACTAATGTCCATTCCCGCATGCAAATCATAGCGGCGAGCCAACTCCAGCGCTTCGGCGACGCGCGGCATGAAAGAGAGATGTCGGCCAAGCAAGCTCCCCCCCAGCGGCCCGGTCACCACAATCGAATCGCCCGGCTGACCCCCGTTGCGCCGCAAAGGGCCGTACAGTGGGTCGCCCCAAGCAGTGACGGTGACGGCCAGCGGACCATCCCAGGTGTTGGTGTCCCCGCCGACCAGGGCCAGCCCGAAACGGTTGGCCAACGTTAGCATTCCCGCGATGAGCTGCCGGGCAATGTCGCCCGCTTGGCGACGTGGCAGTGCCAGGGAGAGCACAGCACCTTGAGGTCGCGCGGCCATCGCCGCCAAGTCGCTCAGATTGACCGCCAACGCCTTGTGGCCGACCTCCGCCCAAGTGGCGGAAGTGCGTTGAAAATGAGTGCCCTCCAACAGCGTGTCGGTGGTGACCACCGAGTGCGGTGCCCTCAACAAGGCGGCGTCGTCCTGCAGGCACAGGGCGTCAGGATGAGTGAGCTGTTCCCTCAGCCACTGGATCAGCTCCGCTTCCATCGTGTCGCGAAAGAGTGGGTTCCAAGCAAGATAATTTTGACGCTACCGGGACAGTGTAACTGCCGAGGAGGTTGTTGGAAAACACCCGGTCCGATTGGCAAAGGCATTTTGGCGGCCGCATTTTGGCGCCAACCCGCATCAGCGCGACGACTTGAAGTTCACCTGCGACATCTGCTGCACCGTCAAATAGCCATACAAGACATTGCGATCGCGAACGATGAAGAACTTGGCCGGCTGGCTGTTCTGAAATTCGGAACTGCCGAGGATATAGGCGATGTCATTCATCGACGCGGTCTCCCAACGGTGCATGCCGACCAGGATGTCGCCCTCGCGGAATCCCTCCTTGGCAGCGGGGCTGTTGGCGCGAACCTCCGTCACACGCAGGCCTCCGCTGTAGTTGGTGGAAGTTAGCGCGGGGGTGTTGCCGCCGGTGACCACAACCTTCACGCCCAGCTCCGACCACAGCTGAGTCGCCACGGAGGACGGACGTGAAACATGAGTGGCGCCCTCGGAGAGCGACAGCTGCAACTTTTCCGTGGCGCCTTGGCGAGTCACCGACAAGGGCACTTGATCACCGGGCGACCGGCCGATCAGTGCGCGTTCGAAGTCCAATGCGCGATTTACTTGAATGCCGGCCACATCCAGCACCACATCACCCGGTTGCAGGCCGCTTCGCGCCGCGGGAGTGCCCTGTCGAACCGAGTCGACGACGAATTGCGTGCGTTGCCCATGGACCTCGGTGCGGCCCAACACGCCGTGCGAAAAGCCGCTCAGCCGCTCGACACTCAACAGCTTGGCGACCACCTGCATGGCATCGTCGATCGGCAACGCAAAGCCGATGCCCTGGGCGCCGACTCGCATCGCGACGTTAATGCCGATCATCTCGCCCACTTGATTCAACAGCGGGCCGCCCGAGTTGCCGGGGTTGATGCTGGCATCGGTCTGAATCAAGTCTTGATACGTTTGTTCGTCCGTCACCGGGACAATCCGCCCGAGGGCGCTGATGATCCCGCGAGTCACCGTGTGCTTGTAGCCATAGGCGTTGCCCATGGCGATCACCGTCTCACCCACCATGAGATCGCTGGAGGTGCCCATCCGAATCACCGGCAGCGGCTTGTCGGAATCCACCTTGATGATGGCCAGATCGGTGCGCGGGTCGTGGTTCACCAAGCGCGCGATCTTCACATCCTCGTTGGCCAGCGTCACCTTGATGCGGCCGACTCCCTCAACCACATGAAAGTTCGTGACGATATACCCGCGCTCGTCAATCACCACGCCGGTGCCCATCCCGTTCACGGGGCGGTACGCGTCGCCATCGTTGACTTCACTGCGCAACAATTTGCGGCCATGAATGTTGACCACCGACGGACGCGCCTGCTCGACCGCGTTGACGATCGGAGTGCGACGTGGCGAGTCCGGTGGCAATTGGCCCTGTGCCAATCGCCCCGCAGGCCCGAGAAGTCCGAATATACAGAGCGCGAGCGTCAGGGCTCGCGGGAGTGTGGCGCTACAGGGCATGTCGATTCTGCACGGGTTGGGTCGTTCGGAGCGCACAGGCGGGAGGCGCATCTCCTACTGTCGGAACCATTGATCGGTCCCTAACAATCCGCGTCTTGATCCCCACGAGAACGCGCGCAAGACCCGGCCAAACAACCCCAGCCACCCCAGACTACGCAAGCATCGCAATACCCCCAGTAACACGGCCGGTTTGCCGCCAATTCGCCCCGTCCAGCGCTTGGCGCCCCGCCCATATCGGGACGCGAAGGAACGCTGACAACACCGTAAATCACGAGTTCCTCAACATCCGGGCGTGGCGGTTTCCGGTCGTTGCGACTTGCCGGAGAGACTGCTACCATTCCTTCCTATCTCCCCTTTTCTCCCGTCTTCCGGGGCCTGCCATGTCTATGTTGGTGTTGACCCGTCGTTGTGGTGAGCAGATCCAAATTGGCGATCAAATCACCATCACCATCGTTCGCGTAACCAATCAGGGAGTGCGGATTGGCGTGGACGCACCGCGCGAGTCGATGATTGCTCGAGGAGAGTTGCTTCCGGCGGACGACGCCGATGCGGTCGACGCCGAACAAGATTCGTAACCGCCGAGCACCACGCGTTTCAAAAGGAACCCGACGCGTACGCGAGGGATCGAATCCGGCACGCCTCGATAAGGAAACCCGACGCGTGAGCGAGGGATCGAATCCGGCACGCCTCGATAAGGAAACCCGACGCGTGAGCGAGGGATCGGAATCGCAAATCGGTTTTCCACGCTCTCACCACGATGGGAAAAAAAACGGCTCCCTGCCATGGACAGGGAGCCGCTGAGTGCGGATTCGTTTTCGCTGCGCCATTCCGGGACGTGATCGCGTCATTCTACGACCACGGTCCCGGAGCGAGTGTCTACAGCTCCTCCACCTCCTCGACCTCATTCAAGTCGAGCGTCGCAAACACCTCGTCGTGCTCACGGCGACGGCCTTCGGTCAGGATTGGAGCCGCGTCACTGTCGATGCGGTCCACGGTGTCCTCTGCCAAGGTGGCCAGCGTATCGGCCTCGAGCAACAGACCCGTCACGTCGCTGTCGCGGCCGAGCTCCAACTGCAAGGTGTCATCGCGAAGCGAGGTGAACACTTGGTCCACGTTCGACTCCAGCGACAAGCGACGGACGCCCGGATCAATCCGGCCGGTCATCAGGCTGTTGGAAGAGAACAGCGGGTCCTGGTCCCCCAGGCCGACGATATGGCCCAGCTCGTGCATCACGACGGTCAACAGATCGACTTGGCTGCCGATATCGCCGACGGCGACGTACTGATTGTTCGCGAAGACGAAGCCATCGTTGGAGCTGGGCGTCGGGTCGACGTACCAACCGTTGCCCGCCGCGTTGTCGTCGATCAACACCCGGGTCGAACCGGCCAGGCCATAGGCGCCTTGGCCGTCGAGGTCGGCGATCTGAACGTCGACGTTTTGCAGTCGCGCCAATTGGGCATCCGTCAAACCGGTCGCCGACCAGCGGGCCACCGCTTCGGCCACCAGCGGTTGTAGTTGGTCGGACGTCAAGCTGGCGCCGTCGGCGCCGGCGGCGTTGACCAACATCGGGGCCGAGGCCGGCAGGCCCACTACGCTTTCGGCGATATCCAACCCGTTAATGACGTAGTAGGGATCGACTCCGCCCGCGTCCCGGAAGGTGATGTCGATCGCGCCGTCCAGGTTCACGTCCGTGGCGCCGAGCGCGGTCAGGGTCGAGAACGTGTTGGCCGACAGCGCGCCGCCGATCACGGGCCCCACTCCTTCGACGGTCATCTCGATGTTGTCGCGGAAGTAGGCGCGATCGCCCACATAGCTGCGAATGTCATATGAGGTGCCCGGATTGACCTGCACGCGGAACGTCTTCGGCGCAGAATTGCCCCAATGGCCGTCGACATACAGCGAATTGGAGGTCATTGACGTGACGCCGCCGCGATTCAGCTGTTGGTTGGTGGCGACGGTGTATCCGAAGCCGGAGCCGGTGTAGGTCTGCGTGGACAACACGCCGATGAAGCCCGCTTCGGTCGGGCTGCCGGGCGAATTGAAGTCAAGTCGCCGCACCGCGGCGACCGGCACCGGAGCGCCCGAGGCCGAGCCATTGCGAAGTCCGGTCACTTCCTCGCTGGTCACGTTCGGCAACGCCGATCCCGGGGGCAGCGAGACGGAGAAGCTGAAGGCGCCGGCCCCGTCAGCGACGACTTGCACGCCCGCGTAGAGCGGACTGGCGTCGGGCGTCGAGATCGTTCCGCTGTCGGTCGTCACCGTGACCAACGCGTTCGCGTTGGCGTTGCTGCCATTGAAGACCGCCGAGCCCGGAGCCGACTCGACCAACGTGTGCAGGCCGGCAAAGCTCGCCGGATAGATCTCGATCGCGTTCACGACGAAGTAGGGATCGCCGCCGGAATTGTCGATTCGCAGGTTCAACTGGCCATCGCTCACCGTGGTCAGCAACGATGCGTGGATAAACTGGCCCGCTGCGCTGGACAGATTGTCGTGCACCAACACGCCCTCGGCGTAAACGTCGAGGAAGTTGCGCGCCCAGAAACCGTCGCCGATGGTCAGATTGATCAGGTAGCTACCGTCCGCGACGTCGGCCAGGAACGTGTTGTCCAAGCCAAAGTGGCCGTCCCGCAACAGGTCGTCACCAATCGTCGGGGCGCGATCGAACGTGCCCGCGCCGGCGGGAACAATGGCCGGATCCCAGCCAAAGCCTCGCTCGGCCGTGTAATTGTTATCGATGCCAAGCCCGATGAAGCCCGTGGCCGTCGGCGACGTGGCGTTGTTCAGGTCGATGCGAGCGCCCGTGAATTGGTTGCCGAAATCGATCTCCTCCAGCACGTCCTCGGCGCCAACCGACACGCTCCAAGTGCCGGGGGCCTCCGGATACGTCTGCGTCCACAGCAGCTTATTCACTTCGCGAACCGTGTAGTCGCCGGGCTCGACGTCATCAAACCAGTAGAGCCCCATTTCGGAGAACGGGTCGATGTCGCCGTTCTCGTCCAGGTCGACGCTCATGGTGACCTGGGTGTCGACCACATTGCCTTCGCTATCCACCAGTTCGATCGTCCAACCGTCCAAGCCGGGCTCGGTGAAGGCAAGGTTCGGACTTGTGCCGCTGAAGACCGCCAGAAGCTCGTCGGTGCTGGTGAAGATCTCGGCGTTGGTGTCAATAACCTGCAGCGTGCTCAGCGTAGCGCCTGTGCCGGCGCCGAACGCTCGGACTGTGTCGGCAAACGGCGCCAGCGCCGCCACCTCGTCGGCGTAGGCGCCACCAGTGGTCGGCACTCCATCGGAGATGAAAATCACATTGCCGTTGGCCGGATCACCGCCGACACCGTTGCCCAGCGTGCCGTCCAAAGAATCTAACGCGGTCGACGCCTTGGCCAACGCATCTGCGAAGTTAGTTTGTCCGTTGTCATTCAAAGAACGGAGGACATCCACCACATCGGGAACCCCGTTGCCATTGTGGTCCGCCGCCGGGCTGGTAAAGTTCTGGACACCACCGATCGATGGATTCATGTCCCGAATCGTGCCGAACGAATCCAATGTCACGATCGAAACTTGCCCGGTGGCACCAAAACCGCTGTCGATCAACTGCTGATTGAGGGCAATGAAGCCGGCGATCTCGGCATCCAGAATGCGATTGGAGGCGCCGTCGTTGTTCTGGTCCCCCACCGGGGTTCCCACAAAATTGCCGTTGGTGGAACCCGAGATATCAATCACGAAGACGACATCGGGCTCATTGCCCCCGATGATGCTTGCGTCCCGTTGGCCGTCGCCATCCAGGTCGTTGAACTTTGTGCCGTGAATGGCGGCTAGCACCCGTCGCGATTCCAGCTGCTCGACGCAGAGCCGGCGAAAGCGGTCCCGGTGGGTACGTTGTTGGCGACTGCGAGGCTTCATTCGCTTTTCCCGTTGGTCCAAGAGTTAAAGATAAGAGAGGTAGAAATTACCTCCGTTGATTCAAACCCCTTCACAGCACCAATTCAACCCCCCGCGCAGCGGGTACACAGCCTTCATAATCCGCGCAGCCACCCCACACCACCCAAGCCAGCCAAGCGTCGCGAACACCCCAAATCGACAGCAATGGGGTCAGTGCGGTGACAGTGCCGCGAAGTTTCGCAACACCTCTTCCCCGGCCAGCGTCCGAGCGTAAATGGCGACCGCGTGCAGTTCGCCCCGCCACGTCCCCGATCGAGGTCCGGTCTGCCACTCGTCGCCCAGGGTCAGGTAGTGATCACTCCAGTTCGAGAGGTCGCCGCCCAGGCGATCCGACTGCATCACGCGCTCGCCGTCCAAATAACAGGTCAGCTCGCCCCGTTGCCAACAGACCACCAGATGGTGCAGATCGCGGTCGGCAATTCGGCACAAGCGCAGCTCGGGGTTGGTGCCGTTCTCGCCGGTCGTGGTGGTGCGGAGCCGAAAGACCAGATGCTCCCGCTCCTGTCCGACCGTGAAGTTGCGCGAATAGGCGTCCTTGGAAAGCGTGACGATCCTCGCCGGCCCGGACAGATGACTCGAGTCGCAGCGCAGCAGCAGTTCGACCGTGAGCTCTTCCGACTCGCGACATGATTCTGTCAGTCGCTTTCCCAGCGCATCGGGCAGCAGCAGGGAGCCGCCGCGGAATTTGATGAACTGATCCCAACCGACGTTGCCCCGCGTCTCGAACTCCGCAGGCTGCGTTTCGCCGGGCTCCACCAGCACATGCAGTCGCTCGCCACTGGCCGGCCAAACCAACGACTGCAGTTCCGCGTCTCCGCCGTCGGTGACGGCGAACTGCCGACGCCCGACCAGCAGCGCTTGATCGCTGCCGAGCCCGCGGAGCTCCACCTTGCCCTCGGCGACATTCAATCGCGTCTGTTGGCTGGAGACTTCCAACAGCAACTCGGTGCCGACCACCTGCGCGTCGGCGCGAGGCGTGATGAACCGCATCGGCCGCGCGGCGGGCTGCGGCGCCACGACAGCGGCCACGGCGCCCCGTTCGACATGCATGGTCTTGCCGCCGCGAAACTTGGTGTCGATCTCCATCAGCGAGCCGCTGGCGAGGCTGACGCGCGTGCCGTCTCGGTACTCCAGCACCGCGAACGCGCGGTCGCCGGTCAGCACGCGGTCGCCCGATCGAAGTCGCTCGTCGTTGGCTTGCAGCGTCGTTTTCCCCGAGCTGCGCAGCAGCGTCACCTGCCCGAACACGCGGACGACTCGGGGTTGATCGTTGACGCCGGGCAACACATACCACGACGCGGCGCCCACAGCGAGCAACAGGGTCGCCGCCAGCATCCAGCGGCCGACGCCTCGGCGTCGCGGTGCCGGAGCATAATCTTGCGCCGCCAGTTCGCGCATCTCGCGCACCTGCTGTTGCAGGTCGTCGTCCCGGTCCAGGTCGCGGACGCGTTGGGCGAGCTGGGCGGGAAAGTCCGCGCGGTCCACCGCCATCAGCTGCGCCAAGGACTCGTCGAGCGCCAGCTGGCTCTTCAATTGTCGCAGCACATTGACGTCTTCCCGAGCCGCCGCCAGCAGTTGACGGTATTGCTCGTCGGTCAACCCGTCGCGGTCGTCGACAAACGCCCCAATCAGTCGTTGAATCTCTTCCGAGGGCATCGGCAGGCTCCTCACTCAACAACGGTCTGGGTGATGCAATTCCGCAGCGAGGCGCGGATTCGGAACAGGGCGACGCGAATCGCTTGCGAGGTCGAATCGACCACCTCCGCGATCCGCTGCGACGTCAGGTCGTCCCGGTAGCGCAGCAACAAGAGCCGCTTGCTGTCTTCGGGCAGATGTCGCAAGCAGTTTTCCAATGCTCCGTCGAACTCTCCCTGCTCTCGCGAACGCTCGCAAAACGACTCCTCATTGGCCAGCAGCTCGGCCAACGCCTCGCGATGCAAGCGGCCACGCCGTGAGGAACGGCGGATGTGATTCAGACAAAGATTGCGGGCGATGCCCCGGAGCCAGCGATCGGGGGTCGTCTCGGGCGGCACCTTCTCCTGCCCGCGAAACAACGCCAGGTAGACCTCTTGCGCCACATCATCCACCTCGTGGGACGCCACCCCCATGCCGGCGATGTAGGCTCGCAGTTGGGGATGAGTGCGAGCGACAATCGCCTCGAAATTCGCCAACACATCGTGCGTCTCGGCATGGGCAGCGTCGGGCGAGTTGGGATGGGAAGACTGGTTTGTCATTCAATATGCAACGTTCGGCGGGTGGGTAACACGTATCCCTCGCTTACGCTTCGGGTTTCCTTCAGAGTCAAGTATCCCTCGCTTACGCTTCGGGTTTCCTTCCGAGCCAAGTATCCCTCGCTTACGCTTCGGGTTTCCTTTCGAGCCACGGCCGCCACGCGAGCCAACGCGCGAGACAGGGGAGGGAGGCTCGACTCATTATGGCACGAACGGGTCACGGCGTTACATTTGCCGCTCGGCCGACGTCTGGCACCTCGGACCGATTAGCGGTAGAAACAACCGTTCAACGGCGGAAAAGGCGATCCCACGCGGCTCTGCCCCGGCCACGCCCCCCGCTCGAGTGCGGCAATTCACCGTCGTTGCAGGCCCCGTTTCGGCAGTTCCACCACACAGGTTTTCCATGGCGATCCCCGCACTCAATCCCCCCCTCCGCACCTTGATGGGCCCGGGGCCCAGCGATATCCACCCCCGCGTGCTGGAGGCGATGGCCAAGCCGACCATCGGGCACCTGGATCCCTATTACCTGCAGTTGATGGACGGCATGCAGCAGATGTTGCGACAGCTGTTCCGCACGACCAACCCCATGACGATGGCGATCAGCGCCACGGGATCGGCTGGCATGGAAGCCACCGTCGTGAACCTGATCGAGCCGGGCGACTCGATGGTGGTCTGCGTCAACGGAGTGTTTGGCGGCCGCATGGTGGACGTTGCCGAGCGAGCCGGCGCCGACGTGACGAAGATCGAGCGTCCTTGGGGCGAGGTCTTTACGGTCGATGACCTCGTGCCGGCATTGGAGAAAAAGCCGCAGGTCGTGGGCATCGTGATGGCGGAGACCTCCACGGGAGCCAGCCAGCCCCTCGAAGAGATCTCACGCGCGGTGCACGACGCCGGCGCCCTGCTGTTGGTCGATGCCGTGACGTCGCTGGGAGGCATTCCCGTCGAGGTCGATCAATGGCGGATCGACGCGATCTACTCGGGTTCGCAAAAGTGTCTGTCCTGCCCGCCGGGCTTGGCGCCCGTGTCGTTCGGGCCGGCGGCGATGGAGAAGGTCCTGTCCCGCAAGACGAAAGTCCAGAGCTGGTACTTGGACGTCTCCATGCTGGCGAATTACTGGGGCACGGATCGCGTCTATCACCATACGGCGCCGATCAACATGAGTTACGGACTCTATGAAGCCCTGCGGATGATTCACGAGGAAGGCATGGAGGCGTGCTTCGCTCGGCATCTCGCCAACCACGAGATGCTCAAGGCGGGCCTGAGCGAGCTCGGGATCAGCTACGCCGCCCAGGAGGGCCATCAATTGCCGATGCTCAATGCCGTGCACATTCCCGAAGGAGTGGATGACGCCAAAGTGCGGGGCGAACTGCTGAATCGGTTCGGCATCGAAATCGGCGGCGGGCTCGGCGCCTTCAAAGGCAAGGTGTGGCGAATTGGCTTGATGGGGCACGCCGCGCGAGAAACCAACGTCATGCTGCTGCTCGCGGCGCTGCGCAAGCTGCTCTAAGGCGTTCTATGGAAATTGGTTTTGGCCGCAGTTAGCAGCTACGACCAAGTCAGCTTTCGCGCAATGCCAGTCGCAGCCGGTCGAGCGCTTGCTTGGCGGAGCGTTCGCGCAGGATGTCGGGGTGCCCTGCATACGGCGCCTCCCATTGTTCGAGTTCCCCCGTGCTCGCGTTGCCCAAAACTATCGCGAAGCGGCCCGGCGGCTCGGGAAAGCCGCCCACTCCGAGCACCCAGCAGGCCCTACGGGCCTTGCATGCCGCACGCACCTGCTGCAGCAACGGCTCAGCGTCCACACTCAATCCGCAATCCACGACGCCGCCGCGGAAGACGCGCCGCTGTGGATCCGCTTGCGAAAGCCAGTCGCACAACAGTCCACCGGTGCCTCCCTCAATCACCCACAGCGTCGCCTCGAGCTGAAGCAATTCGCGAACCACCACATCCTGCAATTCGTCGGCGCCAACGCCGAACACAAGCTGCCCCAAACATTCGTGGATGGTGTTGCGAGTCGGCGCAATCAACGCTTCGCAGTCCTCGGGCGAATCCGCGGTCGCCGTGATCCGCAGCGTGATCGTCGCCTTGTGGACCGTGATTCCGACGGAAGGAATCCGGCCGCGCTGGACAAGGTCAGGCAGACGTTGCTCCAGATCGCTCTCGCCGACGCCGAAGCACTTGATCACGTCGTGCCGAGTGACACGCCCGGCGCCCACTTGGCGCCGCAAGCTCGGCCCGATCGTCAGCTCCCACATCTCCTTCATCTCCGCGGGCACGCCCGGCAACGCAATGACGCGAATTCGCGGCGTTGGCCCGTCGGTCGCCACGGGCGACGCTGATTTTGATTCCATCGGCCAGTCCAGGTCGATGCCGGGCGCCGTGCCGTGCGGATTAGGCACGACGCGACTGCCCTCGGGAAACATCGCCTGGATCTCGTTGCGTGCCGGCATCTCGCGTCCGTGGCGGGCAAACAACGCCTGAATGTGCTCCAGTGCGCCCTCGTCCTTGACCAGCGGCACGCCGGCCGCCTCGGCAATCGCCTGACGAGTCAGGTCGTCCGCCGTGGGGCCCAGGCCGCCGGTGCACAAGACGAGGTCGGCACGCGCGGCGGCAATTCGGAACACCTCGATGTTGGCGGCCAAGTCGTCCGCCACGGTGGTGTGCCAGACGGACGCGATTCCCATTTCGCCCAGTCGTTGGCTGATCCACTGAGAATTGGTGTCCAGCCGTTGCCCACTGGTCAGCTCGTCTCCAATCGCAATCACTTCCGCTCGCAAATTTTCATTCATCCGGGCTGTCAAGTTTCGTGTTTCGTGTCGGGTGGCCGTTGAAGTTGATGCTGCTGGCGACGGCGTATCGCGCCACCTCGTGGCCCGCTCGCGATCGGCAGACTGGACCGTGGTATGTTGGAGGGAAACAGTAAAAACAGGAATTGGTTCCCACGGCGGACCGCGAGCACTGCTCATGAGCGACATTCTAGCACCGGGCGTCGTTCGCCTCGATATCGAGGGCATGCACTGCGCCGGATGCGTGCGCCGAGTGGAGTATGAATTGGAGTCGCTTGAGGAGGTTGACCATGCCGATTGCAGCCTTACCCCGCCCCGGGTGACGGTTCAGCTCAAGGCGCCTTTCCCGTTGACGGCCTTGCTCGAGGCAATCGAGCGTGCGGGCTTCAGCGGATCGCTCGCCGACCGCCCTTCCGAGGCGAGCGTTCAGCAGACGGAACGTACGCAACGGGAGACACAACAATGGCGCCTGCGGTTCGTGGTGGGGCTGTCCACGTTGGCGACGGTGCTCGTGATTGGCCGCCTCATGCCGCAGGACGGCGCCACGACCGGTTGGCTCAACTACCTGCGGATCGGCGTGGCCACGATCGGGCAACTCTATGTCGGCGCCCCATTTCTGCAGGGTGCGTGGCGGCTGTTGCGGCGATTTTCGATGAACATGGACACGCTGGTCGCCGCTTCGACGACCACCGCGTGGCTGGCCGGCTGCCTGCATGCCCTCGGCGGCGGTGGCGGCATGATGCTGAGCGATGGCCTGATGATTCTCTCCTTTGTCAGCCTCGGTCGCTGGCTCGAATCGCTGGCGCGCCAACGCGCCACCTCCTCGCTTCGCGGGCTGCTGAGCCTGACGCCGCGCACGGCGCTGGTCCTCCGCGACTCGAACAAAGGCGAAACGGATGAGATCGACGTCGAGCAGGTGCGTCCCGGCGATCGGGTGCTGGTTCAACCCGGCGCCAAAGTTCCGCTGGACGCGATCATTGAGTCCGGACGTTCCGACTTGGACGAAAGTTTTCTGACGGGCGAATCCGTGCCCGTCCCCCGCGGCCCCGGGGAAAACGTCCTGGCAGGCGCGATGAATGGGCAAGGCGTGTTGACGGCCAAGGTTCTAAGACCTGCTGGGGAAACGCGGCTGCAAGCGATCATCGAGCAGGTGCAACGAACCTTGGAGTCGAAGCCGCCGCTGCAGCGGATGGCTGACGTCGCAGCCTCCTGGTTCACGCCGGTCGTATTTGCGATCGCCTCGCTCACGGCCGCGGCTTGGTGGATTTCGGGCGACGCAGAGATGGCCGTTCGCAGCTTGGTCAGTGTCTTGATCGTGGCCTGCCCATGTGCCCTGGGCCTGGCCACTCCGATCGCAGTCGTCGTCTCGACCGCTCGGGCCGCCGAGTCCGGCATCCTGTTCAAAGACGCCGCCGCCATGGAACGCCTCGGACAAGTTGACGCCGTGCTGCTCGACAAGACGGGCACGCTCACCGATGGCAAGCTGCACCTGCAGTCGCTGCAGGAGGCCGATGCCTCGGCGTCGAACGCGCTGGCGCTGGCTGCCTCCACCTTGCGGGCGAGCTCGCATCCGATCGCCAAAGCGGTGGTGCGAGCCGCCGAACAGGAGGGTCTCGCCATCCACGAAGTCACGCAGCTTCACGAGCAACCCGGCAGCGGCGTTTCGGGGCAATGGCAGGGACAACAAGTGTTGGTCGGCAGCCGCGTCTGGCTCGCCTCGCTAGGCGTGGCCTTCCCCTCGGTTGCCCCGAGTGACGCCCAAGTCGAAGTCTCGCTGGACGGTCGTTGGCAAGGCAGCTTGACGCTCGGCGACTCGCCTCGAGCCGACAGCCAGGCAGCCGTCGCGGCGCTGCAAAGCGAGCAGGTCGAAGTCATGTTGCTGTCGGGCGACTTGCCTCGGCGGGTGGAGCGCGCGGCAGCCACTGCGGGCATTGCCCATGTGCTGGCGGGCGCCACCCCCGAGCAGAAGCTGGCCGAGGTCGTGCGGCGCCACGAAGCCGGTCAAGTCGTGGCGATGGTGGGAGACGGCATCAACGATAGTCCTGCCCTGGCGGCCGCCGACATCGGCATCGCCATGGGGCAGGGCGCCGACGTGTCCATTGCCGCGGCGGAGGTCGTCTTGACCCACGGGTCGCTGGCCGCCTTGCCGTTGGCCATCCGGCAGTCCCGGCGCACGCGTCGGATTATCTACGAAAATCTGGCCTGGGCGGTCGCCTATAACCTGATTCTGATTCCCTGGGCCGCCGGCTGGCTGGCTCCTTGGATCTCCCGGTCATTGCCCCCCGCAGCCGCAGCCGCCGCGATGGCGTTGAGCAGCGTCTCGGTGGTGCTCAACAGTTTGCGGCTTCGCCGGTGACGTTCGGCGAGCAATTTCGCAGCTGTTATGGACGAAAACGCCCGCAACCGACAAAATGCCATCGACCGGCGACGAGCCGCGTCCAAGGCCCGCGCCTCAGAAACGACTGACCAAGGAAGACTGATCCATGCTGTTTGAGGGATTGGAGCACATCGTCCGGGAACAGGAGCCGATGGCTCGCTATACCTGGTTTCGACTGGGAGGCGCGGCGGAGTATTTTGCCGAGCCGACGAATCGCACCGAACTGCTGCAAATCATCGAAATCTGCCGGACGGAGGACATTCCCATCCGGATGCTGGGCGGTGGCTCCAAAGTGCTGGTTCGCGACGAGGGAGTGCCGGGAGTCGTGGTGCGATTGTCGGCGCCGGCTTTCTGCGAAATCACGGTGAACGACGCTCAAATCACGGCCGGCGGCGGCGCTCGCCTGGGGCACCTCGTCTCAACCGCCGTCCGCGACGGCCTCAGCGGCTTGGAGCAATTGGTCGGCATTCCGGGCACGGTCGGCGGCGCGGTGCGAGGCAATGTCGGCGCCAATCACGGCGACATCGGTCAGTACACGATTCAAGTCGAAGTGCTCACGCGAGCCGGCGACATCAAGACGCGAGATCGCAGCGAACTGCGATTTGCTTACCGCAAGACCAACATCGACGAACTCGTCCTGCTCTCCGCCACGTTCGCCCTGGAACGCGAGGAGCCTCACGCCCTGGCCAAACGCATGCAGAAACTCTGGATTCTGCAAAAGGCAGCCCAACCCGACGGCAACTTCGGCATGGGCGCCATTTTTAAGGATTCAGGAGGCTCCACCGCGGCGAGCCTGATTGAGCAGGCCGGCCTCAAGGGCACGCGAGTTGGCGACGCCAAGGTCAACGACCGCCACCCCAATTTCATTGAGGTTCACCCCGGGGCGTCCGCTCAAGACGTCATCCGGCTGATCGATCTGTTGCGGACGCGCGTGTTCGAGCAGCTGGGGGTTGAACTTGAACAGGATGTGGAGATCTGGTAATCGTCTGAGGAGTTCATTCCCCAGCGCACGGCTGCGCACGGGAAGCGTCTGACGTTTGCGAGCAGCCATTCCATTCTGCCTGCGGATCGTCACTTGCCGCGTGCCGGAAAGCCCGCTCGCGTAACAACTTGCATGGAGGCAATCATGGCGGAAGCGGAGGAACGACGATCGTTGATCATCCTCGGCGTCTGCACCATGCTCTCGCTCATCATCGCCGTCTTCGCCTGGAATAAATGGGGCCCCGAGGTCACTAGCCAGACTCAGTTCAAGTTGGCTGTGGAGCACATCGTCGTTCCCGAGCAACCCAGTTGGATCCTTGAGGACGTCCGCGCAGCGGCGGTGCGTGATGGAGGGCTGGAGGGGCTGCAGATCACCGACCCTTCCCTCGTGGAAAAGGTCGAGCACGCCTTCAGCGTCCAAACCTGGGTCGCCAAAATCAGGCGAATTCGCAAGCGGCCCGGGCCACGTGTGGAGGTCGAGCTGACCTATCGTGAGCCGGTGGCGTTGGTGGAGGTGCTCACCGCACAAGGCCAACGGGCGCTCCAACCGGTCGACGGGGAAGGATACGTGCTCCCCGAAGGGTTTCTGCACGCCAACCCGGCGCTGATACATGAGTTCCTGCGGATCTCGGCGGGCTATGGCATGCCCAAGGGACCCGTGGGCACGCCCTGGGGCGATCCGCATGTGATCGGCGCCGCGAGAATTTGCCACAAGTTGAAGGACCACTGGAAACAGCTGAACTTGTACCGAGTTGTTGCCGTCGACACCGGCGTCTCCGCCAAGTCCGCCAACTTCGAACTGCACACCCGCGGCGACAGCCGAATTCTTTGGGGACGCACTCCCGGCCTGGAACAACCCGGCGAATCCGACGGCGAGACGAAGCTCCGCCTCCTGCTCCACTACGCCTTGGCGAACCCGATCGAGCCGAATGGTGTTTGGCTCGATCTCCGCGCCGCGCGAACCGCGTTGCGCGCCGCGCCACAGTTGCCCGTGATCGATCAACGCACCGCCCACTAACAGTTCGGTGCGTTTCTAGCGGACGCCTTGCCGGCGACTGCGGCTATGTGCAGAGGAGCGGGAAGAGCTGCCCGGAGACCGGCTGTCCGGACGGCACCACCGTTGCGCCCTGGAGCAGTGGCTCGTCCGTCACCGAGCAGGCGCCGTCGCGCATCGCGTTCAACACCACGGCGCGGCGCGGGCCAGCGGTGTGATTGGCAAATGAGCCGTGCACCATGAGCGGGTGATGGAACGAGCACTGGCCCGCCTTGAGCTGCATGGCGACCGGCCGCTGAAACCGATCCCATTGCTCGTCGGTAAGCACCTGCCGAATTGCGTTCATGTCACCCGCCAATCCCGTGATCGGCAGCAGGTCCCACTGATGGCTGCCGGGAATGTAGTGCAGGCAACCGTTGTCGATGGTGCTGTCGTCCAGTCCGATCCAGCAGGTCAAATGCTGCATTGGCTGCGTGCGGGTCCAGTACGAGTAGTCCTGATGCCAGGCCACCACGCCGCCGTGGTGTGCCGGCTTGCAGAACAACTGATCGTGCCAAAACCGCACCGGCCCGCCCAGCAATTGACGCGCGCGCTGGGTGAACCCCGCGTGCCAAAGCAAGTCATGAAAGCCGGGAGCAATCCGCCAGGCGCCGAGCGCGTGAAACAATACCTGGCTCGGATCGGGTGACTCGTTCGAATGGTACTCGTGCCACAACTCCGCTCCCGCATGACCGGATGTCATCAACGGCGCCAACTGCTCACGCAGCGTCTCGAGCTGCACGGGCGTCAGCAATTCCACGTCGGCCAAATATCCCTGTTCGTGGTAGAAGCGCACCTGCGCGTCGGAAAGCTCCCACTGCTCACACCACTGATCGGTGAACAGGTCGGAAAGCAGTCGATGGTGAATGGACAGATCCTCGCTCATTCGCTTCCACGTCGTCGTCTGGCTGCCATGGATGGGAAACCGGCGTCTCGTTTCCACCGGAGTGACGTCGCAATTCTTCGGCGTCGCCTGCGAATTATACCGGTACCCGTTGCTGCCGGGAGGTGCCCGGCTACGGCAGCAATTAGCAACACCGCCTGGACGCTCACCGCCGCTCACCGACGCTCACCGACGCTCACCTTGTCGAACGGGAAAGCCGGCGCCGCGCCTCGTCCATGACGCCATCGAGCATCGGCTCGGTCAGCCGCCCCGTGAAGGTGTTTTGCTGGCTGGGGTGGTAGCAGCCCAGCAGCGACCGTCCATCGGCCAAATCAACCGCCGCCCCATGTCCAAACTTGGGGCGCGGACGGACATTGAGCCAGCCGAGTTCGGCGAGCTCGCGGCAGGCCGCATTCCAGGCAATCTGGCCAAGCGTGAGCACAACCCGCACCGGCACCTGCTCCCAGAGCTCTTGCAAGAACGGCCGACAGTTTTGAAGCTCCGCCGCAGAGGGTCGATTATCCGGCGGTGCGCAGTGACAGGCCGCCGTGATCAAGCAATCGCGCAGCACCAGACCATCGTTGCAATCTGTGGCCTTTGGCTGGCTCGCAAAACCCGCGCGGTGTAGAGCCCGGTAAAGCCAATCGCCGCTGCGATCGCCCGTGAACATGCGGCCCGTGCGATTCGCGCCATGAGCGCCGGGAGCAAGCCCGATGATCAGCAATCTGGCGGCGGGGTCGCCGAAGTCGGGAACCGGGCGTCCCCAGTAGTCCCAATTCTCGTAAGCCCGCCGTTTCGTTTGAGCAACCTCGGCGCAGTGTTCACGCAAGCGAGGACATCGCTCGCATTCGATCAATCGCCGCTGTCGCTGTTCCCAATCGCCGAGTTTATTGGCCACCGGCACCTCCGCTCACCACGCTCACACCGATAGGCGGTGATTGTACGCGATGCGGATGAGCCACGAGACTTGGAGCGTCCGAGGAGCCGTTGAAAACCGTCACAGGATCGGTCGGTCGGACTTCACCGCTGATCCCTCGCTTACGCTTCGGGTTTCCTTGGCCGCTGATCCCTCGCTTACGCTTCGGGTTTCCTTGGCCGCTAATCCCTCGCTTACGCTTCGGGTTTCCTTAGCGCGTGCTAGAGATCGGCCCCGGGCTGATCCGTCGGCTCGGTTGCGGTCGGGGGCTGCGTGGCTTGGTCGCTGCCAGCCGCCTCGGTTGCTTCGGCTGCTTCGGCTGCCTTGGCGTGCTTGTGAATCGCTTCGTAGATCTCGCGGCGATGTACCGGCACATCGGGCGGAGCCTCGATGCCGAGCCGCACTTTATCGCCGCGAATCGCAATGACGGTCACCACAATCTCGTTGTTGATGACGATCTTCTGCTCACATTTTCGAGATAGCACGAGCATTCAACACTCCTCACCCAGCCGCGTCCCCGGCCTTTCATTGCCACGACATCGCAGAAATTGCAGCCGGCGGAAGACGGGCTGAAGCGATGTGCGAGCAGCACCTCAGATTGTAGCGGCGGGGGAAAGCTCGGCCGGACCGACTGCGGGCCGGGCTGAATTGACGGCGTGGCAAAGCGACATAAAGCCTTTCCAGTAAATCGATTGCGCCGCATCTACCGGTGTCCGAATGGTCGCCGAGAATGCGCCAAAACGCAACGGACAGTTTGGTGTCACTTCGCGGAATCGCCACCGCCAATGTGAAACAGGGAAGTGTGCGCCAACCTGCGAGCTCTGGCAAAGTTTGCCGGCGGTAGGGAATGTTCTCGATTTGACGATGAATCCGGACGATTCAGTTATCCGGACATTAACCACTGGGGGGTTTTCCATGAATGTCAAATCACTCATTTGTTTGACCGCTTTTGCGGTCCTGTGCGGGGCCAGCACAGCCCACGCGCAATTCGGTCCCGGGCCCTACGGCGCCAACGGCGCCATGTCGCTTCCGTCACCTGTCGGCGGCGGCGCCATACGCTCGGCGACGGCGGCCGGCCCCAACGGAGTTGGGATCATGCCTGTCGCCGCCACGACGGCCGCCAGCAGTTTGAAGCTGGACAGCAACAGCTGCAGCAGCTGCGCCGGTGCGGGCTGCTCCAGCTGCGCCTCGGGCAGCTGCACGGGCATCTCGCTTTCGTCCGTGAGCTGTTCCGCTTGCGGCGACGTCGGCTGCAGTGGCTCCTGTGGGAAGAAGTGCGGGCCGGATGCCTGCTGCCCGCCGCCGTGCCGCGAATGCGGTCCCTGCGGCTGGATGCACAACATCGCCGTGTTCGGCGAGTTCCTTTACTGGCGGCCGCGCAATTCGGAGATTCCGTATGCGGTGATCCAGAACAGCAACCTGCCGGTCGTCAATCCGCCGGTCCAAGTTAGCCCGATCGCTCTGACCGACCACGACTACGAGCCCGCCTTCCGCGCCGGGTTCTCCGTGAGCCTCGGCACCTGCTCGAGCGTGACGGTGCAGTACACTCGGTTCGAGGCAACCACGGCCGACGCCATCGACCTGACCGGCTTCCCCGGACTGGGTGTGTTCGGCATGACGTTGCACCCCGCGCAAAACACCTCGTCCAACGCGACGGCGGCAACCGCGAGCGACTTCCTCAGCTTCGACACGATCGACGCCGACTATCGCGAGTTGCTCTCCTACGGCCCGAGCCACCGCATCAACTACGTGATCGGCGCCTCGTACAGCAATTTGGAGCAGGACTTCAGCGCGTCGTACATCAACAACGACACCGAGACGGTCAGCACCAACATCAACTTCGATGGCGCCGGCCTCCGCTTGGGCTTGGAGATGGAGCGGTACTCTCGCAACCGCACCATGATCACCTACTGCAAGGCGTTGAGCACCATTCTGGCGGGCGAATTCCAAGCCAGCTACCTGCAGGGCACGGGCGCCGATCCCGTGATCGTGCAGACCGCCTGGGAGGCTGGCCGAATCGTGCCGATCCTGGAGATGGAGGCAGGCTTCGGCTGGCAGTTCCACCAGGGCGCCTACCGGCTGACCGCCGGCTACAACTTCACCTCGTGGTTCAACACGGTGAAGACACAGGACTGGATCAACAGCGTCCAGACCAACAACTTCAACAGCCTCGGCGACACGATGACCTTTGACGGCTTGGTCGCCCGCATCGAGGCTCGCTTCTAATGCCCCGTCAACGCTAGGACGTTGGGTTGGCCGACGCCCCAAGCTCGTGGCTCGCCACGACTTCGCGAGTTTTCCAACCCCACAACTAAGGCTTGACGGTCCACGAGTGCCCCGCCAGGCAACGTCAACGCCTGTTGACGGCGATTGAGGCAAAGCGAGCAGCACGTCTCCCGCACTCCGGGAGGCGAATGGGAAATCCCTGAGTGCCGAGTTGGGCGTTGCCCAACTCGGTTTTTTCGTGCGCGCAGGAGAACTCGGGCGGGCAGTGGCGTTAGGCGCCGCGGGAAGTGATAATTGTCGGCACGGTTTAGCAGCCAATTCCCGTTCCACCAACCACATTCCCCGGGCCGTTTCATGAAGTCACGACTCCTTCAACGCCTCTTGTCTTGGCTCCCGGCCACTGCCGTGTTGGTGTCGATTGCTTCCATGCCAATATCCGTCGTGGCTCAATCGGCGCCACAACAGGCAACGGAGATTCTCCGTCACAGCGGCGTTGCCGGAGGAGTGATCGTCCACCTCGGCGCCGGCGATGGCGAGCTGACCGCGGCGTTGTCGGGCCCGTCGCGAGTTGTGCTCGGGCTATGTCGCGATTCGGCGGAGGTCGAACGCGCGCGGAGCAAGCACGTGTCGCACGAGCACTATGGAGCGTTCCTGTTCGACACGCTCGCCGGCAAGGCGTTGCCACTGATCGACAACACCGTGAATCTGGTGATCATCGGTCCCGGTGAATCCGTTGCCAAGGAAGAGCTGCTGCGCGTACTGACGCCCGGCGGCAAGGCCGTCCAACTGCCGATCGGGTCGGAAGCCGTGTTGCAAAAGCCGGTTCCGGCCGAGATCGACCAGTGGACACACTACTTGCACGATGCGTCGGGCAACGCGGTTGCGCACGATGAAGTCGTCGGGCCCCCCAAGCATCTGCAATGGCTGGGGCATCCACGCTGGTCCCGCCATCACGACCGCATGGCCAGCATGAGCGCCTTGGTCAGCTCTGCGGGCCGCTTGTATTACATCATGGACGAAGGCTCTCGCGTGTCGATCCAATTGCCTGCCAAATGGATGTTGATCGCGAAGGACGCGTTCAACGGCGTGGAGCTTTGGCGCCAGCCCATCGCCGATTGGCAAAGCCACCTCTGGCCGCTCAAGAGTGGTCCGACGCAGCTGGCGCGACGCTTAGTCTCCACCGACCGGCATGTGTTTGCCACGCTCGCCTTCGAGGCGCCGCTCACGCAGTTGGACGCCGCCACCGGAAAAATCCTCCGCGAGTATGAGGGCACCAAGGCGACCGAAGAATTGCTGCACATCGACGGCATGTTGTTGGTGCAGGTGAACGAGGGTCCCTCTCCCCTTTCGGAGTTTGCCCCCGAGCACAACGTTGGGGACCAACGCCGCGTGGCCTCGGAGTTCACTTGGAACGGCGGACCACGCTGGCTCAAGGCGATTGATGTCGAGTCGGGCAAGACGCTGTGGTCGGTGAAGTCGCCCATCGCGCCGCTATCGCTGTCGGCTGACGACCAGTACGTGCTCTTTCATTCTGGCGAGCGGCTGGTCTGCCTCAATCGCGCAGACGGCACGCAGCGTTGGTCGGTTGAAGCGCCCCGCCGGGACGCGATTGCCAATCATTTTGGCCCCAAGATCGTCCTCCATGAGGGCGTCGTGTTGTATTCGGGGGGCGACCGCAATCTGCTGGCGTTGGATGCCGAAACCGGCAAGCAATTGTGGACGGCGCCCAAGCCGCCGTCGGCCTACCAATCACCCGAAGACCTGTTGGTTGTCGGCGGACTCGTCTGGACAGCGCCAACCACCTCCGGCCGCGACAGCGGCACGTTCGTCGGCCGCGATCCCAAAACGGGCGAGGTGAAAAAGGAGTTCTCGCCCAACGTCGACACCTATTGGTTCCACCATCGCTGCTACATCGCCAAGGCCACGGACCGCTTCATCATTCCGTCTCGGACAGGCATCGAGTTCATCGATTTCAAGCAAGAAGACTGGGACATCCACCACTGGGTGCGCGGCGGCTGCTTGTACGGCGTGCTGCCGGCCAACGGGCTGCTGTACGCCCCGCCGCACAATTGTGCCTGCTACCCGGAGGCCAAGCTGTTCGGCTTTAACGCGTTGGCGCCGCGTTCGGAGACCCGTGTGGTTCCCGATGAGCCGGCCAACCCGCTGACCAAAGGCCCCGCGTATGGACAAGTCGCCCATCCTTCCGATGCGGAGACGGACGACGCGTGGCCGACGTTCCGGCACGATAACCTTCGCAGCGGTTCGACCGAGACGGATGTCAGCGGTGATTTGCAGAGCCGCTGGACGGCGGACCTCGGCGGCAACTTGACGTCGCTGGTGATGTCGGGCGGCCGCGTCTACGTCGCGCAAACCGACCGCCACACACTGCACGCGTTAAACGCCAAGGACGGGGCCAAGGCCTGGTCGTACACGGCCGGCGGACGGATCGACTCGCCGCCCACGATCGAGCGAGGGCATGTGCTGTTCGGCTGCGCCGACGGCAACGTCTATTGCCTGCGAGCGGACGATGGCGAGCTCGTGTGGCGTTTGCAGGCCGCGCCGGAGCACCGCAAGTTGATGGCCTTTGACCAATTGGAGTCTGTTTGGCCGGTCCATGGCAGCGTGCTCGCCCAGGAAGGCCAGGCGTTCTTCGTCGCCGGGCGATCCAACTTCCTCGACGGCGGATTGTGGTGGTTCAAGGTCGATGTCTCCACCGGCGACATCCTCTCGCGACAGCGGATTGACGACCGCGACCCGGGCACCGGCAGCGACCTGCAAGACCGGTTGCAAACGTTGCAGATGCCCGTCGGCTTGCCCGACATTCTCTCCGGCGATGGTCAGCGAGTGTTCATGCGGTCGCAAGCCTTCGACCTGGACGGCAACCGCCAGGACATCGGCCCCATCTCCGGACAGCCGGCGCAGCACGCGTCGGTGCAGCAGGGCGAGACCGCTCACATGTTCGCGCCGATGGGATTCCTGGACGACACGTGGTTTCATCGCTCCTACTGGGTCTATGGCCGCAACTTTGCGGGCGGACACAATGGCTACTATCAAGCGGGGCGTTTTGCCCCGGCGGGCCGCATCCTGGTGAGCGACAAGGAGAAGGTCTACGGATTCGGTCGCAAGCCCGAGTATCTGAAGTGGACGACCACGATCGAGCATCAGCTGTTTTCGGCCAACAAGATTCAGCCAACTCCCCCGGCGGCCGCGATCAACGGAGGCGGAGGCGGAGGCGGAGGCGGCAATGCTCGCTCCAACGGCTCGGTGATCCGGCTGCCGATGGCCAACCACCTCAATCCGACCGGCCAGCCGCTAACCGTGTCGGCGTGGGTCCGCGCCGAGCGGCCGGGCGGCGTTGTAGTCGCGCGGGGCGGACCGCAGGACGGCTATGCCCTCCACTTGTCGCAAGGCAAGCCCCTGTTCACGCTCCGCCGCAACGGGGAGGTCTTCCAGGCCGCAGGCGAGAAGCGGATCACGGGCGTCTGGACTCACTTGGCCGGCGTCCTGTCAGGTGACGGCAAATTGACACTCTATGTCGACGGCCAGGCGGCGGGAACGAGCAAGGCCCCCGGCGTGCTGACGGCCAACCCCAAGCAAGCGATGGAGATCGGCGCCGATGACGGCGGCGCTGTCGGCAACTACCAAAGCCCCGGTCATCTCACCGGCATGGTCGACGAGGTGCGTCTCTATCACGAGTCGCTCGACGCGGCGGCGGTCAAGCAGCTGGCTGAAGGCGGCGAGCCCGGCGCCACCGCCGTGCTCAGCCTCAGCTTCAACCAAGGCGACGCCACCGACAGCTCGACTCACCGCCACCACGGCGTGATGCAGAATGTCCGCACAGCGGCCGGCAAGTTCGGCCGCGCCGCGCAGCTCACCGGCGGCCGCGGCGGCGCCGGCGGTGGCGGCGGCAATGCCGCCAACAAGTCGACCTACGTCGAGCACAACTGGACGCTGGACCTGCCGCTGTTGGCCCGCGCGATGACGTCGGCGGGCGACGCGCTGCTGATCTGCGGGCCGCCCGACGTGATGGATGAGGAGCAGACGTTCCAACAGCTTGCCGCTCGCGACGAAACGGTGCAGCCGCTGCTGAATGAACAACAGCGAGCCCTGGACGGGCAACTCGGCGCCACGCTGCTGATTGTCTCCAAGGAGCAGGGGACGAAGCGGGGCGTGATCAAGCTCGACGCGTTGCCGGTCTGGGACGGAATGATCTCGGTCGGCGGACAGGTTTTTCTCGCCGACACGAAGGGCAAGGTCATTTGCCTGGCGCCGCGCGGCGCCGACGCCCCCTGACGCAAGCTCACCGCTCCATCGCCATCCCGCAGACCACGACAACGCATTTCAAAAACTTCCCGATCGGCAATCGGGCTGATAAGACCAGCAGAAAAACTGCCTTCGATTGCGCCAGGGAAGATTTTTGAAATGTCCTCTAGTTTGGTCGAGCCGCAGTTCCTCGCCGGCGACGGCAACTTCCCCGAATTCACGGACCTACCCATGCCTCTCGCGCCCTCACCACGCTCGCTCCCCTCGCGGCATCGATCCCAGCTTCGATCTCGGCTTCGAAATCACTTTGGCCTGATGTTGTTCACCGCCTGCGGTTGGCTGTGCGCCACGGCGACAGCCGACGACTGGCCGGAATTTCGCGGCCCGAGCGGCCAAGGCGTGGCGACTGCGACCGCCTTGCCGCTGGAGCTGAATGTCGACCAAGCCGCTTGGAAGTGCGCGATCCCCGGCCGCGGCTGGTCGTCACCCAGCGTGTCGCACGGCCGAGTGTTCGTGACCACCGCCGTCGAGAGCGAGGATGACAAAAGTCTGTCACTTCGGCTGGTGTGCGTGAGCGCGACGTCGGGCGAGTTGCTGTTCGACAAGGAGCTGTTTCGCCACGAAGCGGTGAAGATTCACAAGAAGAACAGCCATGCCAGCCCGACGCCGATTGTTCGCGACGGAGTGGTGTACGCGCACTTCGGGCCGCACGGGACCGCCGCGGTCACTGTCGCCGGTGAGCCGGTCTGGTCCAATGACCAGCTGAACTACTCACCGGTGCATGGCAACGGAGGCTCGCCGATCCTGGTCGAGGACCTGTTGATCTTCAGCGCCGACGGCGCCGCCAATCCCGAGATCGTCGCCTTGTCCATCCATGATGGCTCGGTGAAGTGGCGCACGCCGCGCGGGACCGAGGCGAAAAAGAAGTTCTCGTTCACCACCCCGCTGGCGATCCCGGCCGCCGGCGGCGCCATGCTCGCGATCTCCCCGGGCAGCGATCGGCTCAGCGCCGTCGACTGCCGCACGGGCGCCGAAGCCTGGTTCGTGAACTACACGGGCTACTCGGTGATTCCCCGGCCCGTGCATGGGCATGGCCTCGTGTTCTTCAGCACCAGCTACGACAGCCCGCAGGTGATGGCCGTCGCCGTCGGCGGCAAGGGCGACGTGACCGATAGCCACGTCCGCTGGACGCTCGACAAAGGCGCACCACACACACCCTCCATGATCCTCCGCGGCGACGAGCTCTACATGGTCTCCGATCGAGGCATTGCCAGCTGCGTCGACGCGCGGACCGGCGAGCTGCATTGGCGCGAGCGACTGGGTGGCAACTTCTCCGCCTCGCCAACCTTGGCCGGGGATCGCATCTACTTTTTCAGCGAGGAAGGCAAGTGCAGCGTGGTAGCCGCCGACAAGCAATACAAGCTGTTGGCGTCCAGCGATCTCAAAGAACCCACGCTGGCGTCGCCCGCCGTGCTCGATCGCGCCTTGATCGTGCGAACGTCCGAGCATCTCTATCGCTTCGAGTGAGCGGCAGAGGGAGTGCGCACAAAAAGTCGAGAGACCACGGTCACCGGTTGGGTCCCGCAGGGGCGGCGGGCCCGGGCGAGCTGCGTCAGTCGAGAGACTAACTCGAAGCGCCTTCGTCAAGCGCCAATCGCCGGGTGCCACAGGATCGGTGGACGAAGCGGCTCTTCAAGTCGTCGCAATCGTAAAAACTTGCCAAGATTCGTCGCCAAGCGGCGAATCTCTGCCTTTGGACACAGGTGGGCTGAACTCTATGGTCGCTCCTTGAGTCCTGATTCGCTATCCTTGAGGCGATTGTTTCAAGGACTGTTCGACGGAGTGCCGCCGCCTCCACCCTGCCGAGCAGATGCCAATCACGGATCCGCGAGAGTGGTCGACAACGTGCTCGACACCTCGCTCGCTCAATTTCAAGGAGGACGCTCGGAGATTCGTTGCGACGGAGTCAATTGGGCCGCGACGGAAATCTCCATGGCGTGGTGTTTATGCTGCTTCCCGAATTCACGATTCGCAATCTATTTGGCATTACATTCGTTTGCGGAGTGTTCTTTTCCGTTGTCGCCTACGCAGTGCGAGGCGCCAGCTGGGCCGTGGGCATCACCGCCCCGGTGTTAATCGTGGCCGGCACGTTGGTGCTGCAGATGGCCACCTACGTGCTCGCCTATCGGCTGGGCGAATTGCGGTTGAGCTCGCCCGCCGATTTGGACAATCCGTTTGCCGAGGACAGCCCCTCGGCCCAGGTGATTCCGCCCGAGGAGAGGGAATGGTAGCGTTGGACGCTGGCCCCGCCGATTCACCTCGGTCCGCATTCGCGCGTCCGTGGTCCCTCGTCGTATGGCTGCTGATCGCGGCCAGCGTGACCAACGTCGGAGCGGAGACCGGCACCTTGTTGCGTCTGCCGGGAATGACACCCACCAACGGGCTCACGATGGAGCTCGACACCCGCTGGGTCACCGGCTCCGGCTATCACCCGGTGCGGGTCAAGATCGCGATCGCCAACGGTCAGCCGACCATTGCCCAACGCACCTTTCGCGTCGAGCTGCGAATGCACGGCTCGCTGCACCCCGAGTATGCCGCGGTCAGCCAGTTCGTCGACATCGACGAAGGGCAGCTTGCCGGAGAAGCGACGATTCTCGTCCCCCAGTCCGATGTCTGGGGGAATGTCGAGGTGAATGTGTATGAAGACGGATTCGAGCTTGACGAGTTGTCGGGCACGTTGACGATCCAGGTTGCGAGCCCCAACGAGATCAGCGAAACCCGGCCGGCCGTGCTCTTCATCGACAGCGACGCCCCGTTGCTCAACGACCGGCCGCAACGAATTCTCGACTATGACTCGAGAACGCGCGCCTCGGGAGACATCCCCCATGTGACCGCCTTGAGCAGGTTGCGTTTTGGGGAACAAATTGGCGCCATCAGCGCCGCCAACACCCTCCGCAACGTCACTGTCGATAAGCGTGGCGTCTTGCTCCCCGGCGATGCCTTGCCCGACCAATGGCTTGCCTACACTGGCTTGGACATGGTGCTCGTCAACCTCGACGACCTCCGGGATCTCAAGGACCGGCTGCCGGCGAAGTGGGACGCCTTGCGACGCTGGGTCCGCGCGGGAGGCAATCTGGTGATCACGGCCGAAGACATGGCCAGCCGCCAAACGGAGCTGAAACGACTCGTCGGAGCCCGCCAGCTTGAAAGCGGAACGCTGAACCGCAACATTCGCGTGACGCCCAACAATCAGAGTGTGCCGCAAACCACGCAGCCATCGATTGCCATCTGGCAGGCGGAGCTCGGCCTCGGCAGGCTCTACGCGATCGAAGGGAAGCTGGAAGATTTCCAGTGGCGAGAATACGCGAGACTGCTGAACACGATGGGCACGGAGCGCTGGACGTGGCTGCAAAGACATGGCATCTCGACGATGCGTGACAACGGAGATTACGAACGGTTTCAGATTCCGGGCGTGGGCGACCCGCCGCTGCTGACGTTCCTGGCTTCGATCACGTTGTTCGTGATTCTCATCGGTCCCGTCAACTACATGTTCCTCAAGCGAGCGCGCCGACTGTACCTGCTGCTCGTGACGGTGCCAACCGGCGCAGCCGCGGTCACCGGCAGCATCTTTTTGCTGGCCCTGCTCAGCGACGGTCTCGGCGTGCGGATCATGTCCCGCTCCTTCACCGATCTCGATCAAGTGGCAGGCGAATACTCCAACTGGTCGCGGCAAACCTATTACGCGGGCGTAAGGCCCTCACGCGGCCTGCAATTTTCCGACGACACCAGCGTGCTGCCGATCGCCGCGCCCGATGAGGACCCGATCACGCGCACACGCCGCAATCCACGCCACCTGCACTGGGAGGGCGGACAACAGTTGCTGCAACGAGGCTTTCTGCACTCCCGGCAAATGGCGCAGTTTCTGGTGCAACGCTCCGCCGCGACCAAGAGCCAACTCGAACTCGTCGCCACTAACGAAGGCCTGGCGGCGACGAACCGCTTAGGCGCGGAGATCGAACTGGTCGTGTACCGGGATTCCGACGGGACCTATTATTACGGCGAACACCTCGGCGATGGAGACGTCGTCACCCTGAAGAAAACCGAGTCCTCAACGGTATTCGTCGCGCGCATCGGGGATATGGCCAGTCGCCAGCTCAACCAACAAGGCAATTCCAGGCAGCTGCGCAATTACCGGCGGCAGTATTGGTATTACATAGAACTCGACCGTGAGTTTGCGGCTCCAACGAGCGAGACGAGCTGCCTGGAACGGGAGGTGAAAGCATGCCTCGCCACGCCGAGTCCCGGGACCTACTACGCCGTGCTCGCCTCTGACCCGTTCTCCGAACAGGGCTGCAACGGCAGTTCCGTGCATTCGTTCCATCTCGTCCGCGGGAGGGCCAAGTAAGATGTCCGGCCCCGTCAAGGAACGCGAGACCATGCTGGAGTTGCGCCGCGTCTATCGCGACTTCGGTTCGTTGCGAGCCGTCAACGACGTCTCCTTCAAGGTCGGCAAGGGCGAGGTGTTCGGCTACATCGGCCCCAACGGCGCCGGCAAGACGACGAGCATGCGGATTGTCGCGACGCTGGACCTGCCGACATACGGAGACGCCTTTGTGGACGGCTTCTCCGTGATCAACGATCCCGATCGCGTGCGACGACGCCTGGGGTTCATGCCCGATTACTTCGGGACCTACCACAACATGAGCTGCCACGAGTACTTGGACTTCTTCGCCCGGTCCTACGGGTTGAAGGGCGCCCATCGGCTCGACGCCCTGGATCGCGTGATGGCGTTCACCGGCCTGGATGCGATGGCGCACAAGCCTGTCCGCGGCTTGTCCAAGGGCATGAAACAGCGTCTGTGCCTGGGGCGGTCCATGATCCACGACCCGGCCGTGCTGATTCTGGACGAGCCCGCCGCGGGCCTCGATCCGCGAGCCCGCATTGAGCTGCGCGACATGGTCCGGCAACTGGCCTCGGGGGGCACCACTATTTTGGTCAGCTCTCATATTCTGACCGAGCTGGCGGAGATCTGTGATCGCGTTGCCATCATCGAGCGTGGATCGCTGGTCGCCATCGGGACCGTGGACGAAATTCGTCACGGCCATCTGGTCAGCGGCGCTGACACCCCCGAGTTCGAAGTGCGGGTGCGAGTGAAAGGCGGCGCCGCCGAATTGGAGACCTGGCTGATTGCCCGCGAAGAGGTCATCGACACCCAGCTTGATGGCGAATTGCTGACATTCAAGCACATTGCCACGCGAGACCACGAAGTGGCGCTGCTGCGAGAGCTGGTGGAAGCGGGCTTTCCCATTGCCGAATTCACGCGGAAAGACGTCTCGCTCGAGGCCGTGTTCCTGCAGGTCACCAAGGGACAAGTCCAATGACGGCTTCGCTGCTGGAGAGCAAGGACAACGACGAGCCGCAAGGCGCCACGGGCGGCTTCTGGCCGCGGCTCGACAAGTGGCTGCTGTCCGGCAGCGAATGGCTCAACCCCATTCTCGTCAAAGAGGCGAGACAATCGCTCAAGAGCCGGCAATTTGTGCTGACCTTCGGCCTGTTGTTGCTCACGACCTGGGCCTGGACTGCCATGGCCGTGACGATGATGCAGAGCAACGGGGTCGGCGCCGGCGCGGCTCAAGAGGTGTTTGGCGGCTACTTCCTCGTGCTGGAGGTGCCACTATTGGTAATCGTCCCGTTTGCCGCATTCCGCTCGCTGGCCGGGGAGCGTGAAGACGGCACCTACGAGCTCGTGTCGATCACCACGCTGGCGGCGCGGCAAATCGTGCTCGGGAAACTGGCCAGCGGCATGCTGCAGATCATGGTCTACTTCTCGGTCATGGCGCCATGCATCGCATTCACCTACATGCTGCGCGGCATGGACTTGATCTCCATCGGCATGACGCTGTACTTCACGCTGCTGTTCTCGATCACGTTGACCTGCACCGGATTGTTGATGGCGTCCTCCGTGCGCAGCATCCACTGGCAAGTGCTGACGTCGCTGGTCATGCTGGGCATCACCACGCTCACCGCGATTGGCTGGGCATCGTTCGTGTTCGAGGAGATCGTCCGCAACGGCATCCCCGTCGACCAGCCTCAATTTTGGGAAATGACGGGCTTCCTGACTTGCATGGCCATCACCCTCAACGCCCTGCAGTTGGCCGGCGGCGTCGCCGACCTCAGCTTTCCCAGCGACAATCGCTCGACAAAGATTCGCCTGACCCTGTTGGCCAATCAAGTCGCTTTCACCGGCTGGATGATGTACCTGTGGGTGCGTTACCACGATCGGCATTTGCCGATCATGATGTCGCTGCTGGCCACGGGATTCTGGATGTTCGCAGGCACGATGCTGACCGCCGAGCACCCCGTGTTGTCGCCTCGCGTTCGACGCTCCTTGCCCCGCTCCTTTCTGGGACGGATGGCATTTACTTGGTTCAATCCCGGCTCCGGCTCCGGATACGTGTTCGCCGTGACCAACGCGCTTGGCGTGTTCGGCTGCGTGCTGGCCTGCTGGTGGATGGAACACGGGCGCAGAATCCGCCCCCACGAGGTTCACGCCGCCGGCCTGGCTGTCTCCTACGTGGCGATCTATCTCGGCATCGGCCGCATGGCCTTGCAGTTCCTGCGGCGATATGCGCAGTTCGGCGTCGTCGTCGGACTGATGATCCACGCCTTGATTGCCGTGTTGGGAATCTTGTTGCCCGTGTTGGCTCGAACGGTGCTGTTCTGGAACGAGCGGTTCGAGTATTCGTACCTCCAGTTGCCAAACTGGGGCATGACCCTGATCATGGCGTTGGACCGGCCCAGTGAGGTGTTTCACGAGCCGTTCTATGCGATCACCATTCACGGGACCGCAGCGGTGATCTTTCTGGTGACCTTGATTTCGGGGGCCAAGGAAGTCAGACAACTGCGGCAAGCCACACCCGAGCGAGTGCTCGCCGACGAGCGTCTCCAGAGCGGCCAGACCGACGAAAAGCCACAAAAGCCGAAAAACCCGTTTGATGACTGAAGGTAACCCGAAGCGTGAGCGAGGGATTGAATCGAGATTCCGGCCCATCTCAAGAAGGGTGACTGGACTTTTTCAACCGCCTCGTACAACTGGCTCGCACAATGCCGAGATTATTGAATCCCGGCGGGATCCAGTGAGGTAATGGGAGTGGAAGCGGTTCGCCAAGGTCGGACACTGCCATTTTGGCTCGAATCCTTAACCGATGTTTTCAAGGCAGAGTGGTTGCGATAGATTTTCTAACCACGGCCACCAAAATGTTTCCACGCCCGATCACCCCGCCCGGCACACATCCAGACTTTCCCCCAAGGTAGAAGAACACATGTCACGGATTTTCCTCGCGTTGGCCCTGTTAGTCGCCGGCGCGGCGCCTGCGTGGTCTCAGTTGCAAGTGGCGCCCGCACCCTCGCTGAATTTGGCGCCCGCCAATTGCGCGTTTTATGGTGTCAATCTGCGATCCGGCGAACAGTGGCAAAAAATCGCCAACAGCAACGCCGTCAAGCGTCTGCTGGCATCGTCCTACGTCCAGCTTGGACTCCAAGAATTGAAAAACAACTTGGAGAATGAGTCGGAGCTCCAGGAGCTGCGGCGAATCTACGAGCTCCCCGAGAACCAAGAGCTGGTTAAGGTGCTCGCCGAGGGCGCCTCCGAAGAGCTCTTCGTCTATGGCGACGAGAAACTGGGCGGGATCTTTCAACTGCTGAACCGATTCTCGGGAGCCATGCGAGCCGCGCAGATCGAGGCGATTTCCAACGGCGGCGATGAGGAGGCGGCCAAGCAACACATCATTCAATTTTTGCTGGACAACGAGGCCAGCCTGCGCGTTCCGGAAGTCGTCATCGGGCTTCGAATTCGCGATCGCGCCGCAGCCCAGCGTCAATTGGATCGACTGCGTCAGGTCGCGCCCTTGCTGCAAGGCAGCCCGCTTGACGGCGCCCTGCAAGAAGAGCAAGTGGGCGGCGCCAAGACATACACGCTGACCATCAAGGGCAGCATGATCCCGGCCGAAGAGCTGGAAAAAGGACTCAAGGACTTCGACTCGCCCGAAGGCAAGCAGGCCGGCGAGAAGATGATCCGCTTGATTCGCTCGCGCACGCTGGCCATCTCCGCCTCCCTGCGCGACAACTATCTGGTGCTGTCGGTCGGCGAGAGCTCCGCTCATTTGGCCAAGCTCGGCCAACAGCCAACCCTCTTGCAAAACCCCCGTCTCAAAGTGCTGGCCAAGCATGCCAACCAGCGATTGTTGGGCATCAGCTACACCAGCGGCAAATTCCTGGAGGCGGTTAGCTCTGCGGATAGCCAGCTGCGTGACGCCGCCCAGATGCTCGTCGCCGGTGTCTCGGTCGCCCCCGTGGGCGAGAACATCAAGACGGCGGTCAAACAGGACGCCAAACGTCTGGTCGACAGCCTCATTAAGGCCATTCCCAAACCCGGCGACCTGCTGGCGGTCAACATGGAGTCGCCCCAAGGATACGAGGCCTTCTCTTACAACTGGGGCGAGCATCATCGGAATGCCCGCAAGCCGCTGACCATCTTGGACCACGTGGGCGGCAATCCCCTGTTGTTCGCGGCAGGGCGCGGCACGCAAGCGCCGGCCAATCCCGAAGGGATGAAGGTTCTGATGGAGCGTCTCGAGTTCTACCTGAATGAGCTGGTGCTGCCGAATCTCGATGGCCAACAGCAACAGATGGCGCGCGACCTGCTCGCCGGCGCCAAGCCGCTCATTGCCGAAGCCGGCCGCATTAGCCGCGACCTGTACCGCCCCGCAGTCGCCGACGCCCAGGGCGCATTGGTGCTGGACGCCAAGCTGTTGTCGGCCCAGCCGCACCGCTCCATGCCGCGGCCAGCAAACCAGCTGCCGCTGCCGGAAGCCGCCATCGTGATCGGCGTCTCCGACGAGCAGAAAATGATGGAAGCCATGACCGCCTACTTCAACTTGGGAGACAAGGCGATTGATGCAGCACGCAAGGTCTTCCCGCAGGTGCCGCCGTTCAAGATGCCTCGGCCCATCGGAGACACGATCGAAGGAGTCGAGCTCTACTCCTATCCGATCTCGTTTCTCCTCGGTCTGGACATGTCCATCGCGCCCAACGGCGGCATCGGCAACGGCGTCGCGGTCGCGAGTCTCATGCCCAACACCACCGCTCGACTGATTTCGAACAATCCGCTCAAGTCGCCATCGTCCGTGCTGAAGTCGCACCAAGACCAGCCGCTCGCGGCCGCCTTTGGCATCGATTTTAAGGGCATGATCAGCGCGGTTCGCGAGTGGGCGGATTACGGCATCGCCTTGAACGAGGGCGACCCTTCCGCCGCGGTGGTCCGTGCCGAACTGCACACGATCCTGGATGTGCTGAGCTGCCTGCAGTATATCGGAGGCGCAACCTATCAAGAGGGTGACGCGCTCGTGACACACACCGAGTCGATCTTTAAGGATTTGCCCAACTGACCAGCGAACGACGCTGGCTGTCCACCTCGGAAAACGAAGACGCCGATGGCTTTCGCCATCGGCGTTCTTCTTGGCAAAACCCGCGGGTGGATCGCTGCCCGCGATCCACCCGCCAAGCCCACTTACACTCCCGCACCTTCGACAATGAGCTAACGCAGATGAAACGCTTTGGCATCACCGTGCTACCCGAGTACATCCAGCACGAGGGCATCGCCGGAGTGCTGGATCGGCTCGAGGACGCCGGAGTCAACGCCGTCGCCACCTCGCCGTATGTGATGGCGCCGGCGGACGAGGCCACCGGCAGCCGCGAGCCGCCTCGCGATGCGGGCGCCGGGGAAGTGCGGCTGTTGGATCGCCCGTTGTGGGGCGGCCGACGCGAGTTGTGGGTTCGCACGGCGCCGAGCTTTCCGGTCCAACGCTCGCGTTACGAGGGCCTCCGTTATCAGCCCCCGCCCGACGACCCGCTCACGACCGAAGCGGGGCCGGTGATTGCGGAATTCCTGCGCGCCGCCCGCGACCGTGGGCTGCGGACGTACTTTCAGATTCAGGCGGCAATCCCGCCGGCGTATCGTGTTCAATTCGGCGGCCCAACGGGCGACGACATCCCGCTGCTGCCCGATGGCCGCCAGCCAGCCGAGCGAGTCGCCAATCAGGGCAGTCTGGCGAGCCCACATATCCGCGGCTACCAAGACGCGCTCATCGGCGACCTGCTGTCGCACTACCCCGAGCTGGATGGCATTCGCTTTGACTGGCCGGAGTACCCCCCTTACAAGATTGACTCCGCCTTCCTCGATTTTGGCTCCCACGCCATGGCGGATGCGGAGCGGCGGGGACTGGACACGGCTCGCATGCGCAGCGACGCGCTGCGGCTCTACCAGCGATTGCACGGCGAGCTGACGGATGACTGGCTGGCTGCGCACTCCAGCGCATCGAGCTGGACCGCTTTGCTCGACGAGCTGCCCGGCGTCAGCGACTGGCTTGCCCATAAGGAGTCGCTGTCGCTCGATTTGCTGGCTGGTTTTCGCCGGCGAATGGACGCTTGCGGCCGAAGTGACATGGAACTGGCGCCAAGCGCCTTCCCTTGGCCATGGTCCGCCGTCTCGGGCATGCAGCTCGGCAACGCCGCAGCCGTCTGCGACACGGTGGCGGTGAAGCTGTACGGCATGCATTGGGCGATGATGCTGCACTTTTACGGCACGCAGCTGTTGGCGGCAAACCCCGGGCTGTCGGAGCAAGCGCTGGTCCATTGGCTCGTGCGATTGCTCGATATCGACGACCAGCCACGCGACACGCTCGAGGCTTACCGTTACCCGGGCCCTGACCAGCCGCACCCCGTTGGCGCCGAGGCCCAGCGGCGCAAAATTCGCATCGCGGAGTCCGCGGGCGACGGCAAGCTCCAGGTCCACATACTCGCCCACGGCTACGGCCCGACGGACGATGTCGTCACCCGTGCCGGACTCGCTTGGGAGAGCTCGACCGCGGGAATCTGGATCAATCGCTACGGCTACCTCAACAATGAAAAACTCTCCAGGATCGGCGCCATTGTGCAGGCATCCCGAAGTGCTAACGAGGAATAACGCGGCCCGCCCTTAGCGATGGATGGCCATTCGCAGCAGCTTTTCCAGCGCGAAAATGCCCCTGGTGACTGACACAAGGGATCACTTGGCCGAAGCCAAGAATCCTACGCCGCGCGCACAGCAAGCCATGGGCAACCCGCCGCACGCGGGCGAGGACGCCCACGCTACAAACTATCGAAGCGGCAACTCAAAAAATATCCCAAACGCGTCCTACCTAACCACGCCCCACTGCCTGTGCGCGAAATCTCTTCGTGATCTTCGCGATCTTCGTGGTTCCCAACTCATCCGCTTCGTGGTTTTCACCCACCAGATCGATGCCTCGTAGATCGCCTCCTAGTTGGCGACGACAGCCCGCTCCACGGTCCAACTCGCCAGCCGCCCGGGATGTGGCGCTGGAGGCAGATCCAGGGGCCGGATCGAGGGCGTGCCGCGTTCATCCGAAACCAGCTCAATCGGAGTCTCGGCCAGATCCTCGTGATAGAAGCGGCTCGTCGGGAAGATGTCGGCGGGATAAACGAAGTTGTCGAGCATCGCGAGAGCGGCCAATTGGGTGACGCCGGTCGCGCTCTCCAGCATTCCGCCGACCCAGCACGGGATGCCGGCTCGCTGACAGAGGTCATGCATCTGACGCGCGACGGTCAGTCCCCCCACGCGTCCGGGCTTAATATTCACGTAGCGACAACTGTTGAGCTTGATGGCGGACCGAACCATCTGCAGTGACGACGCACTTTCATCCAGGCACACGGGGGTCTCGACCTGCCGCTGCAACTCGGCATGATCCGCGACATCGTCGTGAGCCAGCGGCTGCTCAAACATTTCCAGTTTCAGCTCGTCGAGCCGCTGAAAGGTGGCGACGTCGGCCAAGCGGTAGCCGCTATTGCAATCGATATGCAGCGGGTGATCGGGATGCTGGCGTCGCACGGCCGCCACCATGTCGTAGTCCCAGCCGGGCCTGAACTTCAGTTTGACCCGCGGAAACCCGGCGGCGACGGCGCCGCCGACGTCGCGCAGCAAATCATCCAATGAGTCGCACACCCCGAAGTCGGCGCCCACGGGGGCCTGCTCGCGCGTGGCGCCGAGCGCAACGCGCAGCGGCTGATTGGAGATCGCAGCGTGCAGGCTCCACCAAGCCTGATCCAACACCGCCTTGGCAAAAGGATTGCCCTTGAATTGCGAGAGCTCGGCCTGAAGCGCCTCGCCGCTGGCAAGCTCCTTGCCGATCAATTGCGGCGCGAGCCATTGCCGCGCCGTTGCCATCACGCCGCCTGCCCACTCGGGACTGTAACACGGCGCCGCCAACGGCGAGCTCTCTCCCCAGCCATCGCATGATCCGCTGGACATGCGGCACAACACCGCTTCGATCGCCGCATCCTCGCCGTAGGCGGTGCGCCAAGGCTGAATGAGCGGCATGCGAACATGAAACAATTCAATGCGATCGATCTTCATGGGAACTCAAGCGACGGGACGGGAGTCGGCGATGCATCCAGAACAGGAACGACGCCTGCTCCACCTTGGCGAATGGACGCCGAGGGAGCAAGCCCGGGCGCCCGGGAAGAAAGCGGCTCGGAGAACGACATGCTGGAGACGAACCATGGCGCCCAGACCCAGTCGGGGAGCTGAAACGTCGACGCGCTGCCGTCGAACTCCAGCTTGCGCGGGCCAGCGGCAAAGTCGGGCGACCGCGAGGCCAATGCTCGCTCGACTTCGAGCGGTCGCCGCCGCATCTCGAGTTGTGCGGCGCGGAGTGCGCGACTCGGGTCAGCCTCGTCCGCTGGGCCAAGGTAGTGATGGTAGAATCGCTCCATCATCACTCGCGTCGCCTCGTCGTCGACCTTCCACATGCTGGCCAGCACATGCTTGGCGCCAGCCTGATGAAAGGCCCGCGGCAGGTTGGAAAGAAACTGCACCCGTCGATGAGCGACGCCCGTCTCACACGCCGAAAGAACGGCGAGCGACAAGCGGGGCAGCTTCAGTTGGCCTACCTCCGTCGCAGAGAGCAGGCCGGCGGGGCCGCCGCGATTCGCGTCGGCAAGCGCCAATCCAAACGTGTCCGCCACTCCGCCGGTCGAGCGTTGCGACGAGACGCCCAGGTCGGCGTTGGCGTAGCCATGGGTGGCAAAGTGCACCTGCGTGGCGTGGGGGAGTTCGGCAAGAACTCGAGCTTTCGTCGCGTCGCCGGCCCGCAGCACGCGCACGGCGCCTCGCGACGACGCGGCCTTCGCCACCGTGTCGACCTCTCCCTTTGCTCCCGGCAAGGGCCGCCAATAGTAGGCTGGAGGCTTCCCCGCTCGGCTCAGCAGTTCTTCGGGAGAGGCCCGGCCATAATCGACATCGCCAACCAGCAGCACCGCCTCGCCTCCTGCTCCCTCTTGGGGTTGCTCAGCGATTCCCGATCTCGCAGCCTGGAATTGCTGAAAGAGCCGCTGAGTGCGAGAAGCCGGCAGACGAGCGATATGGCAACGATCAATCACTTGCCGTCCCGCATCGGGCAATGCCTCCCAAGGGAGCACGCCCAATTCCCAGTCGGCACACAGGTAAAGGGTCGCAAGGTTCTCGGGCAAGGCGGCAGCCAGCGGCGCCCACACCTGTCTCGCCAGCTCCTCGGCCTCCGCGGTTCCCTGCTCGTGTCGAGACATCGCATTCCGCCAAGCGGTGACTTTCGCGTCGATCTGCTCGGCTTCTCCGAGCTCGATTCGCTCAAGGCGATCGCCGACCCGCACAAACGCCACATAACTCGGCACCCGCCGCGTCGTCGGCGCCCCATAGAGCCCATCCAGCCGCTCGTAATAGAAAATGTCCACCAAAGCGGCATCCGCCGCCAACCAAGGCTCTTCCCCGTCCGCCGTCCGAGCCGCAAACGGCCCAATCACCTCATAAACCTCGCTCGGCGGCCGACGCGAGAAGGATAGGTACTGCCAAAGAAGAAAAACGGTTGAGTCAGCGGATATTCGCGCTGACGGCAGCACTAACTCATCTGCAGCCAAAGCAACACCTCTCCTCAATAAATCCTCGCGCTGTCCTGAATTGTTAGACACAAATGCCTCAATGTGCAAACTCCTTGCAGAAAGCAGATTCGCATTAGCTTCCCCCCCTCTAATCGCAATCGCACGAGCATTACTCGCAAATCTGGTGGCAGCACTCGCGTCGCGATTCGTAGCATCTATGAGTGCAAGTAGGTAAAGCAATTCTGCCTGGATAGACAAGGAAGGAAATGCCGCCTGTCGGTCGATCTCTAAACTTCGCGTCGCGAGCCTGCGCGCCTCCATCATCCTCGATGCCATGAGGTGGCACCTTGCAACTAAGAAAAGTCCATACCTGAAAGCAGTGCCTCGATACCCAATCGCCTCAAAATACTCGACCGACCTCAAGAGAGACTTCCGTGCTTCTGAAACGCGAGAAAAACTCAACAACATGTCTGCTCGGTATACTTCCGACAGTGCATTGAGAAATCTTGCCTGCCCTTCGTGCTGCAGTGGCATCAGAAATCCGTACCAAAACGAATGCGCGTCACTTGATGCTGGAACGCCTACGTGATCAAAAATGTTAGCAGCAACGTCGCGCCATCCCTGTCGCAAGCTGTAGCATGCCGCAATCACAGCAAAGTCATCACTAAGATTTGACACCCCTCTATCTGCGATCACGGATGCGATCAAGTCCTGGGCCACGATCGTGTCAGACATTTCGATCAATGCAAGCAGCCAGACGGACGCCAATGCAACCTCGGCATCACTGTAACCGTCACTCGCTACAATATGCCGACTTGCCAAGGATACGACTGAACGCGGATCCCCCATCGCCAGTTGACTAATTGCCCAGTCCACGTACACGAACGCCATCTCGCTATCATCGGCGACTCTGCCTGCAATTTCTTCGAAACACGTGGCGGCATCCGAGAATTTATCGATCGCCAACAGGCAAAGCCCTTTGGCGTACTGCAACCTGTCGTGTTCTTTTTGCCCGCTCGTCGAGACTAACGCTAGAACATCGATCGCGCGGACGGGCTCCTGTGCGAGCTGATGAACAAACAAGGCATTCAGGGCTTCATCGAGGCTCAGGCCTCCAGACTCAGCAAGCAATTCGACTAGCGAGTCCGACAAGAATGCCAGTCCTTTGGTGTCCCCGTCCTTGCTGAGGCGACGCGCCATGCTTGCTATTAATATCAGCGCCTCTGCGGCGTTGTCCTCGGAGAACGGACGGAGCCCCAGTTTCACTCCCAGCGACACTTCTGTTGTCGAATCGGCACCCAACGCAGATTGAATCTCGTCCCGAGTAAACTCGCTTGGCAATGCACCTGCATGCTTGTCCCGTGGACCATCGCTGAAGCCAAACGCCATAAGTTTGACGACCCCACCACGTGAAGCAACGGGCAGCATGATCTCCTTCTCAAATGGACAATCCTGCTCGGCAATCACCTGAACAGCGCCGTCGGACTCAACGGCGAGAAGAACGGCGCTGGCGGCGCCGAAAACCTTCACTGAGACCGTGTCACCAACGTAGTGGCTGTCGTCTGTACTCACATTCAGCTCGATGAGCAGCTCATTGGAGGACCATGCCATCACGAGTGAACAAACCACCGGTATCGAGAGGCCAAATAAAACGGGTCTCATTTCGTGCCTCCACTGGGGCGAGTGTGAAGGCCACATTATCGTCAATCCGATGGGTGAACCAACCCCTTTGCCAGGCGTGTGTCACACCTGCTCATCATTTGCAGCGTGGAGTCTCTGGCTTCGGCATACTATTCTCGCTGCCCCCAAAAAAAACGGCCGCCCCCAAAGGGACGGCCGTAAAAGCCATGTTTCGCACTCTACCTCACTGAAAGCAAGGGCTACTCGTCGAAGCCGAACAGTCCATCAACCAGCTCGTCAACAACGATGTCCACGAGATCGTCATCTCGATCTTCACCATCACTGAACGCCGCGTCAGCCAGGCTGGCCCAAGAGTCGTCGGCCTTCTCCTCCAATTGAGGCAGGACAGGGTTGTCGACGACCGGCGCCTCGACTTCCGGCAGGTCCATGCCAACACTTAGCTGGGCTGCCCCCCAGCTTTCACCCTCGGCTTCCGCACCCGGAATCTCCGCCAGCGAGTTGAGGTAGGCCACTTCAACTCGGAGGTCGGAGATGGATGCGAAACCGTCCCGATTCACGTCGAGATACGGAGCATTAGGAGCGGCACCATAGAGTCTCCTCGAACCGTTGGCATCGAGGTTCGCGAGTACCAACCGCAGATCCGTGAGCGTGACTGCGCTGTCGGCGTTGACGTCGAAGGTATTGGCGGAGTTAAAGTGCATGTTGCCGCCGGCGAACGGATTCGGGGCGGTGGGGGAGACCGGAGGATCGAAGTTGCCGACAACCGGCAGGGCGAAGTCGTCGCCGAACTGGTAGTACAGGTCGTTGCCGAACGGCGTCGGGCGGTAGTCGATCACGTTGTAACCCAGGCGAACGTCGGTCCGGATCCGATCATGCACCGGATCGTTCGCACCGTCGCCGTCCACATCGTCCGAGATCAACAGGAACCACTCGGCGCCCTCGCCCGGCGAGACGCCGGTGCGCTCGGGCACCCAGAGGCCGAGGTCGTCGAACCCGTCCATGTTGAAGTCCGCCGCCACGGGCCGGTCGCCCACCCCGATGAAGCCGAAGTGGAACTCGCGATCGACCACGCCACTGATGCCGCCGATGGTCGACAGGTCTAGCCGGAACGTGTCGTCGCTCCAGGTGCCCAAGTCGACCAGGCCGTCGCCGTCGAAGTCACCGGTGATCGGATAACCGACCATCTGCGTGCCTGGCAGCGCCGTCTCGGTGGTGAAGTCGCCGTTGAGATCCAAGTGCCAAGTCCGCGTCAGCGGCGCAAAGACCGCGACCTCATCGCCCGGCAAGGCGGGATTGAAGTCGCCGGAAACCGGGTAGCCGTTGATGTTCGCGGTGTTGTTGGCATCCACATCCAACACGCCGTCGTTGTCGGTGTCGATCAGGAAGCGGAACTGGCCGTTGACCCAGCCGTATGCCGCGATCTTGTCGAAGCCGTCGGCTAGGCCTGAGGCGACGTCGAAGAAGTTGCCGGCGAAGATGTCGTCGGTCGTGAAGCCCATCGCGTAGGCGATGTCGCGGTTCACGAAGTCCGCGTTGTCCGGATCCCAGAAGCCGTTGGCATTGGTGTCGACCCAAATGTTGCCGGCCGCCCAGGTGCCGATCTCCGGCCGAGTGTCCACAGTGAACCGCGCGACAAAGTCGCCGCCCGGCACGCCGTCCCCGCTCGGGAACGCGTAGTCGGTGTTCGGCGGATTCAGCGACGGGTCGCCGGTCGGCGGCTCGTCCGTGTTCATCTCGCCGTCCAGCGCGTTGCCGACGGGATCCGTCAGGATGTCGTGGATGGTCAGCGTGAAGCGGTCGTCCGGAATCGGCTCGACAAAGCGAATCACGATCTCGCCGGTCGCCACGGCGCCAGCCACAATCGGCACGTCCGAGACAAACGAGACGTCCTCGATCGGAATGTTGCCGTTGTAGTCGCCGATCAGGTCAACCGATCCGGGCGGCAGCAACAAGGCGTTCGGAGCGCCCGGAATCGCGGGCACCGGAGCGTTCGGGCCGGCCTGAATCGCCGCGTATAGGAAGCCCGCGGCGCGAACCGGCAGGTCCTCGATGTTGACGCGAATCTCGTCGACCACCGGAGTCGGGCCGTCCTCGGACGGCTTCGGATCGAACACGTCGTAGGTCGGGTCAACCGGATAGTAGACCGCGCCCTCGACGCCCGCGGGATCAAACACTCGTGGACCCTGCGTGTCGATGAAGATCTGCAGCGAGATCGCCTGGTTGGCCGGAGTCTCGTTGCCCGCCACGTCCTCGGCGGTGATCAGGATGTTCCGCAATCCGTCGATCGGAATGCCGCCCATCGCCGCCAGCACGCGCGGGTCGTTCATGTTGACCGTCGAGGTCAACTGCCACTCGCCGAACGGATGCTGGTTGGTGCCGTCGATCGGCGTGGCGACCGTCTGTCCGATGAGGATGTCCCCAGCGTTCAGCACATTGTCGTTGTTCACGTCGATGTAAGCCCGCACGACCGAGTCGGCTTCGGCGCGACCGAAGAAGGTCGGCGTCGTATCGCTCGTCGCATTGTCGGACAACGTCGCGGGGAACTGGCCCACGCCAGTGTCGCTGTCGGGATGCAAGCCGTCGCCCACGATGTCGGGATCGCCGAAGTAGGCAGGCGGAGCCTGGGTGTCGACCACGATCTCCAGCGAGACGCTACGGTCGCCGAAGGCGGTATCGTTGGCAGTAGGAACATCCAGCGAAGGATCGATGATCTCCACCTTCGCCGAGATGAAGTGACTGCCGTCTGTCAGCGGCAAAGCGGCGCCGCCGGGGATCGCGTCCACGCCGAAGTCGAAGATGTAGACCCCGGGAGTGCCGGCCAACTGCCGAGCGTAGCCGACTGGAGTTTGTGGCGCCGTTCCCGGCTGTTGCGGGGCGCCCTCGATGAACACCGGCACACGGTATCCCGCGTTCGCGACGGCGGCCGCCGGCAAGACCGAGACCTGTGTGGGATTGAACGGAATCGCAATCGTCTCATCAGGCGGGTTGCCGGGCACAAAGTCACCGGGCAGATCCCGCAGCAAGATGTCGTCGTCCAAGCGGAAGGTGATGATCGGCGTGTTGTCCCGAGTCACGTTATCCAGCTGCGAGCGACCAGTGTCGTTCGTCTCGACGATAAACGTGTCGCCCGCCAGCGGCGCGGCCGTCAGCAGATTGCCGACTGCGTTGAGCGTGAAGACGCCGGCGGCGAAGTTCGCGATCACCGCTCGGCGACCGACGTTGGCGCCGCTGGTGAACTCGACCGTCTTGCCGATGTAATCATTGGCGACCGTCGGCGCTCCCAACACCGGGTTGACCGGCGCCAGCGTGGCGCTGAAGGTCGTGGTGTTGGCCGCGTTCACGGTGATCGTGCCGGTCTGCACGATGTCGTTCAGCTCGATATCGTACGGAACCGGAGGCGCCTCGTTGATTGCGGTCAGGTTGTAGATGTTGATCGCGTTGGGATTCGCCGCGGCAGCCGCGACCTGCACATAGTACGTCTGTCCGGCGACCACCGGGATGCGAATTCGCTCGTCGGTGTCCGTGGCCGCGTTCTCGATGTTGCCGAAGTTGCCGTTGCCCGCGATCAGGTTGCCCGCCGCGTCGAACGCTAGCAGATCCAGGTTGCCGTTGCCCGGCAGCCCGGTGCGGCCGTTGGCCAACGTGCCCTGCGACGTGAAGTAGACCTGCACGTCCAGCGTGCCCGTTTTCTGAGCGACGAAGCGATACCAGTCCTGGTCGGACGGCCCGCCCAAGGCGCCCGGGCCCGGATCGATCGTCGGGTCGACGTTGATCGTGGCGCCGGCTCCGAGGAACGTGGCGTTGAACAGTTGGTCGTTCGCCTCCAGCGGATCCGCCTTGAATACGAACAGTCGGCCAAGGCCGTCGGCGCCGGTTTGGCCGGTGATGTTGTTGACCGGCGTGATGTCGATCCGCTCGACACCCTCGTAGGTGATCGGCGCCGCGGGTCCGTTCGGATGGGCCGGCGCGATCTCGATGGTGCCGAAGTCGTCGACACGCGATTGACGATGAATAATCGTGTCGCCCAGTCCGTCGTCGACCACGATCAAGCGGTCGCTGGTGCCGTTGGCATCGCCCACCACCGTGTAAGCCAGCACGTTGAGGGACGGCACGGCAGCGTTGGCGTACAGGGCGTCCGCAATCGTCAGACGCACCGTGTCGCTGCTCAGCTCGCCGTCGATCCGAGCCGCCTCGGTGTCGCTGAACGTCTCGTTGGCCGTGTCGCCATTGATGATCGCGGTCAGCGTGCCAGCGGTCAGCTGGTTGACGTCGATGGTGTCCGCGGCGGAGGTGCCGAGAATGCCGATCGTGTCGTAGCCGACGCCGCCATCGTAGGTATTGTCGCCGATGTCCGTGGTGATCGCCGAGTCGCCGCCGATCATCAAGTCGTCGCCGATGCCGCCGTTGAGGGTGTCATTGCCGCGGCCGCCGATCAGCGTGTCCGCGCCCTGACCACCGTTGATCGTCAACGGCGTGTTGACGGTCAAATCGCTGCCGTCCAGATGATCGTCGCCGGCGTCACCGTTGAGCGTCGCGGAAACGAACGTGGTGACCGTGGCATCGGGCAACGCGATCACGTCGACCGCATCGTCGCCCTCGCCGGCGTTGACCGTGACGGTCTGCAGGCCGATCGGCAAGCTGGCGTTGTTCAGGACGATCGAGTCGCCGCCGTTGTTGCCGTTGAGGGTCAGATTCGTCTTGTTGTTGAAGTTGATCAGCTCGAAGCCATCGACCGTCACGCGGCCGACAGTTGCCGCCGGGCCCTGCGTGTAGGTGATGTCATTCTCTTCGTTCGTGCCGTTGACCGTCAGGTTCGCGGCAACCAGGAAGTCGTTGACTGGCTCGAGTCCGATAAAGTCGATCGACATCACTGGGCCGATGGCCGCGTTCTCGTACAGCAGGCGGCCATCGGTCACCGCCTGGCCGGGCGTATAGATCACCTCATCCACTTGGGTGGCCGGGGTGCCCAGCACGGTCAGCTCGTCGCTGCCGTCGCCGCCGTTGTAGGTGATCGGCGCGGCGATCACATCGGCGTTGCCGGCGTCAACAATCAACTGGTCGTCGCCGCCCAGCGTGTTGACCTGCAGGTGCCCGAGGCCCGTCGCCGTCAGCCGCACGTTCGTGCCGCGGCCGTCGTTGACCACCACGTTGCCGGCGGGGTTGGTGACCGTGAAGCGGTCGCCGACGGCCCCATTGGAGCCCTCAACCACCAGCGTGTCGGTGCCATTGGCCTGCACGGAGTAGTTCGTGTTCACGGCGCCGGCCAGGAACCAGGTCTTGAACGTCACCACGTCGCTGCCGTCGGCGGCGTCGGCGGCATCAACCACGAAGCTGTTGAAGGCGCTGAACAGAATCTCGGGCAGCACATCGGTCGTGACGCGGTCGAAGCCGGTGCTTCGGTCGACCACCGCCGTGTTGTCGCCCAGGCCCAATTCGACCGTCAACGTGTCCGCTGCGTTGCCGCCAAGGAAGCTGACGGTCTCGGCGCCATCCATAAACAGTGGGGTGGGCGACAGGCCGGTGACCTGCTGGCGCTCCGCCGTAAAACCGGGCGCGGGTCGAATCACGACCGACTCGACCGCCGCGTCGTTGCCACGGAAACGCACCGAGTCATTGCCTTCGCCCGAAAAGAGCAGGAACAACTGGCTGGCCTGCAGCGTGGCGTTGGCCGTGGTAATGTCGTTGCCGCCCAGCAGGTCCGCGACATAAACCTCGACCGATTGAGACAACACGGGAATGTGAATGCCAACCGTCGTCTCCAGGACAAACCGAATCGCGTCTGCCGCCGTGAAACCGACGTCGACGAAGTCATCGCCTTCGGTGCCGAAGAGCCGCAGCGAATCGAAAGCGCTGGTGCCGTTGGCCGTAACACTGCCAGTGGTGCCGAGGTTCTCGTAGTTGATTCCGAGCAACGCTGTGTTACTCACCACGCCATCCGTAAGATCCATGCGGCCCGCGTCCCGCGCGACGCCCGGGTGATGCGAAAACTCGTCGCTGCCCGTCACCGTCAGCGTCTCGTTGTCCGACTCGCCGTCATAGAACAGGTTCTCGATGGTGGTCACGACCACCGGCATCAGGCCGGTGAAGGTCAGCGTGCCGCCGTCGGCCGCATTGGGCGTCCAGACCGGCTGGTCGTTGGTGCCGTCGGCGCCGGTCACACGCAGGTCATCGCTGCCGGCCGTCGGCAGGCCGCCGTCCACGGCAAACGTGACGCCGGTGGCGTTGTTGATGTCGACGGTGATGTCGTCATCGCCGTTCTTGCCTTGCAGCGTGATGTTGGTCGCGTTGGTGTAGCGGACGATCGGGCCGTCATTCACCTGCACGTCGACGATATTCGCCGCGATGCCGGTCGCCGTGATGTCGTCATCGGCGCCGGTGCCCATGATGACGGCCGTGCCGCCGGCGGCGGCCAGATTCACATTGACCGCCTCGATGTGATCGAAGCTGACCGGTTGATTCGGACCGGCGAAGCTGAATCCGCCCTCATCGTTCTCGGGACCGGGCGTGAACATCACGCCGGGGGCGGCGACCAAGCTCAGCGTGTCGCCCAGCCCGATCGGATCGCCACCATCGACAAACACCGGAATGTTGCCCGGCGTCGCGGTGATGGTGTCGAAGCCGGCGCCGCTGTTGACGCGAATTGCCTCGGTGTTGCCGGCGTAGGTGACCGTCTCGTTCACACCGTCGCTGATGCTCGTCGCCGGCACGTTGACGGCGATGTTGTTCGCAGCATTGTCGTAGTTGACCTGCAGGATGTCGCTGCCAGCCAACTGGTTGACTTGCAGCGTGCCCACGTTGGTGAAGTTCACGACGGGCGACGCATCGTTATTCTGCAGCGTTCCGTCATTCGCGCCGGTGGGTGACACCACGGTGACATCGTCGCCGGTCGTGGTCAGAACCGTGAGGTTCGCCGTCGCGGCGGCCAGATTGATCGTCTCGATGCCTGAATAAAACGTCGCCGCAGCTTCGGTGATGCTGCCCGCGGCGAGGTCCAGCAACAGGGCGCCACCGCCGCCCGTGTAGTGAAGCACATCGCTGCCGGAATCCGGATTGCCGCCCTCGATGCTCATTCCAAGATAAGGGTGATTGCCGGGCACGACAAACTCGTCGTCCCCATCCCCGCCGCGCAACTTCAGCGCATTCGCGCCGGGTGTTTGCAACACAACGGACTGCCGGAAGTTGCCCGCCCCAAAATTGTCAAAGACGTCAACCTGTCCAGCAGCCGTTACTACGAATCGGTCGTTGCCACTTGTGCCGTTGACAAACAGATCGTCTACCCGGGTGCCCGACACGTCCGCGAAGGTGAGCGAGCCGAAGAAGCTAATGCCCTCGAAATCGACGGGCAACAACGAGTTGTTATTGGGAGCAAGGATTCGTACCTGTCCGGCGCCCGTTTCGGCAACGCCTCCAGGGGTGTACTCGATGATGTCCAATCCAGCCGGCGTGGTAATGGTCAGGTTGTCATTGTTGCCTTGGCCATCGATCTTCAGATGCTCGGCGGTGTCGACGGTGATGGCGACGGGGCCCGCTCCCGTGATTACCGCGCCGTCGTCCGTCATCGTGGCAATCGCGATGTTGTCGATGCCCGCGGTGCCGCTGATAATCACGGTGTCGCTGCCGCTGGTCGGGGCGCCGCCGTTGACGGTGATTCCCGTCAAGCCCGTCGGAGTGGTGGCGTTGGCCAGGCTGACTTCATCGCTGCCGCCCGCGGCGTTGATGACCAGAGTTGTCTTGTTGGCGAAGTGAATCGGCTCAAAGCCGTCCACCGACACCTTGCCCCAAGCCGGATTCAGCTCGCTCTGGCTGTAGGTGATCGCGTTGGCGGCGTTGGTCGCATTGACCACCAGCGTCGCCGCGGGCACCAGATCAATCACCGGCTCGAGGCCCGTGAAGTTGACCACCTGCGTGTTGGCGCCAAGCGTGTGAACCACCGAGCCGGCGTCGGCCGTCGGGCCGATGTTGTAGGTGGACGTGGTCACCGTGGTCGTGCCGGTCAGCATCAAGCGATCCGAGCCAGTGCCGCCGTCATAGGTGATGCCGCCCGACATCGTGCTGAGCCCGTTCGTGTTGTCGACGGTCAATGTGTCGTTGCCGGCGCCGCCCAGCACGGTCAGCGCGTCCAGATTGATCGCGGCGCCTTGCGAGCCCCGCACGGTGATCCCGTCGTTGCCGCCGAGCAGATCGATGGTCAAGGCGTCGATGTTGTTGATGTCGCGGACGCGATACAACAGCGTGCCGCCGTCGCTGACAGTGATCAGCGGGTTGGCCGCATCGCCGGCCAGCGTGAAGTCAGCCACGACCGTGTCGTTGCCGCTGACCGCCGGCGTGTCCGGGTTCGTGCCGAACAGGGTCAGCGTGTCGGTGTCGTTCAGGAACCCGTCATTGTCGTCAATGATGATGTCCGTGTTGGCGACATAGTCGATGTCGACAATCGGCGTGCCGAAGCTGCCATTGGTCACCACCAACTCGCCGTTGTCGGGACCGGAGGGACGAATCACGATGTCCTCGCTCACCTCGCCGCCGAACGCCGCCGTGTGGTAGACCAGCAGGTCGATCTGTTCGCCATCGGTGCCAACCGGATTGCCTTCATTGAACGAGACGTCGATGCCCCAGCCAGCAGGCGTGTCGTCGGCGTAGGGCGTGATCTCGAGCGTGTCGATGTCGTTCGGCCCGGCGCTCGGCGTCAGTGCGCTGTCGTCGCCCAGCGTGTTCAGGTCCGTCACGCCGGCGAACGGAATGGGCAGACTGTCGTTAATCGACAGAGTGAACTCGTTTTGCCCACCGTCACCCAGGAACCCGTCCGTGTCCTGCCCCACAATGACGTAGTGATCACGTTGGTCCACTGCGGGGTCATCGTTGTCGCCGATCACGTTCACCTGATTGGCGAAAATCGTGCCGATCTGCTCGATCGAGCTGTAGGTCAGGCCTTGCAGCCCCGAGCCAGGGAATGCGAACGAGACGTTGGGGACGGACCCGGGCACCTTGTCGCTGAATACGTTGACAACATTGAAGAAACTAAGGAACTGCAGCTCATCGCCCGAGGGCGGAACGACGCCCGTCGTCGCGGGATCGGGGTCGCCGCCGTTGATCGCAAAGCGATAGTTCGGCGAGAGGTTGACCTGAATCAGATCCGCGTCGGCGTCGGCCGGCGGCGTCACCGGGTTGCTCTCGGCGCCGCTGTTAATGATGATCGCCGGATCCAACGCCTGATTGGTGCGAATGAAGTCGGTGTTGTTGTAATTGACCGGCAACAACCCTGCGACGGTGGTGTTGGTGTCGCTGACCGTAATCACGTCGTTGGCGGCGCCCACGGCGGGCAGAATCTGCCCCGCGCCGAACCCGAACGGATTGAAGGCCAAGCCATCGTTCAGCCCCGCCTCGCTCTGGCCATAGATGTAGAGCCGATCGTCGGCCCCGCCGGCGTCCTGGACGTTGAGCGTGCCGACGCCCTCCAGATCGAGGTCGGGGCGGGTGCTGCCGCCCGCGACACCGGGCAGCCGCGTGGCAAAGTCCTGCGGCGGACCGTTGAAGGGACCACTGGCGTCCGTCGGCGCGTTATTGAAGACCAGCGCGCGGCTGGCGTTGATCGGCGCGACCGTGAGCAGATCGTCGCCGGTCGCCGTGCCGATCACGGTGACCACGTCGTCGTTCGCTCCGTCGCCGTTGAACTCCAGCGTCTCCGCCGTGTTCACGGTCAACAAGGAACCGAGTCCCGTGACGGTCGTCTGGCCGGCGCCGTCGAGATAGTTGACGTTCAGCACGCGGGCCGCGGCGACCTGGTCGTTGATATTGACCTCGTCCCGCCCGCCATTGGCCGCTTGATTCTGGCCGTGCAATGTCAACGGCGCGGTGATGCCCGCGACGCTCGTCAGGTTGACGTTGAAAACGTCGTCTCCGGGCTCGTTGGGGTCCGGCCCGGCGTCGCCCACAAAGTTCCCGTAGAAGAAGTTCGTGCCGCCCAGGTTGCTGGCGTCAATGTTAAAGACGTCCGGTCCGATGCCCGCGTTGATGGTTGTCGTCGCCGTGGCGCTGGTGCTCAGGACGTTGATCGCGTCAGGAAAGATCGAGTTGCCGCCTGTGTTCAGATTCACGACTTCCACGGCGGCATCGTAGGTGACGCCGGGATTCGAATCATCGGCCCAGTTAGTACGATCGATCGTGGTCGCAGTGACCGTGAACGTCTCAGAGAAGTTATCTGCGGTGTCGTCCACGTTCAGCGTGTCCGTGCCGGCGCCACCGTTGAACGTCACCCCATCGCCGAGCACGTCCAAGTCCAACCCGATCGCCAGGTTCAACACATCGTTGCCCGCGCCACCATTGAACGTCCAGGGATTCGGGTTGCCGTTACCGAATATTACAGCGCCATCCGTGACTCCGAAACTGACCGTGTCCGCTTGCGATCCGCCATTGATCGTGTTGACGGGCGAGTCGTAGTTGTCAGCCAGATCGCTGACAGTCAGCCCGTTGACGCCGTTGGCGAGATTGATCGTCAGCGATCCCGTGGGCGAGGTGAAGTCGACCATCTCGTTGACGGGCGATTCGATGCGAGTCAGCGTACCGCTGACTCGGGTCAAGTCAATGGCGTTGGAGGCCTGCGAGAACGTGAAGACGCGGTTGACGACGTTGAGGTTGTCGGCGATCGGCGCGAGGCCCACGTAGGCGATTTGCGTCTCGGGCGCGCCGCCGTTGTCAATCGTATCGTTGTCGAACTCCGTGCGTCCGTCGTTGTCGTTGTTGAAGAAGTGGCGAACCGTATTAAAGGTGCCGTTGTTCAGCTCCATGCCGTCGCCCGCGTCGCCACCGCCGTTGTAAACCACCGCAGCTTGGGCGAGCGGATTGCCGGCGCTGAAATCGACGTCCAGCACGTCCGCGCCCGTTTCGCCGAAGATGTCGATCGACGCGGTCCACGCCGGATCGACCGCTCGCAGTTGCATGCGGTCATCCCCGCCGCCCAGGTTCACCGTCAGCGTGGCCGTGGGATTGGTGAAGGTGACCGTCTCGGCATTGGCCGGCGCCTCGATGACGCTGAGGCCGTCCGCCAGGCCGTTGTCGCGGAGCCGCACGTCCGTGTCGTTGCCGCCGCCAAAGTCGAACACTCGGTTGACGACGTTTAGGTTGTCCAACACCGGCGCCAGTCCGGTGTAGTGCACACGCCACTCGGCGGCGCCGCCATCGTCGGTTTGATCGCCATCGACCTCGACGCGGCCGTCGCTGAAGTTGTCCAGGAAGTGGCGAACCGTGTCGAAGGCGCCATTGGCCAGGACCAGGTTGTCACCCGCGTTGCCGCCGCCATTGAACGTCAAGTCGCCGACCGGAATCGGGTTGCCACCGCCGAAGTCGACGGTCAATTGATCGTCACCCGCGCCCGTCGTGACGATGAAGCCGCCGCCGGTCTGCTGAATCGCAAACGGCATGATCGGAATGCCGCCATCGACGGTGCCGGTCAGAGTCGGCACACCCGCGATCACGCTGACCGTCAATTCGTCGGCGCCGCTGCCGGGCGTGACATACTCAACGTCCCCGAAGTTCTCGATCGTGAACGTGCTGGTGGGCTCAAAGTCCTTGTAGGTGATCGTGCTCGCGCCGACCGTCACCGTGCCGCCGTAGCTGTCAACCAAGAGGCCGCCCACGATGTCGACACCGACCGTCGAGGTGGCGTCGGGCGTGTAGCTGGCCAACGGGGCGCCCATGCCGTTGATCACCAAGGAATCGGTGCCGAGCATGCCGTCAATTTCGACGTTCACGCCGAGGTCGCCGTTGATCACGATCCGGTCATCCGACTCGCCGGCGTGAATCAAAATCGTGTTGAGCGCGGGAATCGAATACGAGAAGACGTTGCCCACCTGGCCGGGAACCTTCAGCGACGTGGTGTAGGCGTTGGTCGTGAACGCCTCGACCGTCACGTCGATGTTGCCGCCGTTGGGGGTCAGCGTGATGATGTCGTGCAAGCCGGTGCCCGAGATGAAGTCGTAGCCGGGCCTCGGGCCGATGGTGGCGTCGTTGGCAAGCTGGTCGTAGTTGGTCACCTGGCCGGCGCGCGGCGCGATGTCGTCGTAGTCGGTCAGGTTGCCGCCCGAGGTGTTGCCGTCGCCCCGGATCGACGGGTACCGCATGAACGTCGACGAACTGGTGTTGTTCGTGTTGCGGTACGACATGATCTCCGCTTGGTGCAGCTGGTTGATCGACGCCGAGTCGACCGGAACCGTCAGCGCATCGGTGATGCCGTGGCGAAGGCCAAGCAGATGGCCGGCCTCGTGCGAGATGTTGTTCATCGTGTTGAACGAGAACCCGCCCGCGCTGTAGACAACCGCCACGTCGTCGTGCGCGTTGGACGCGGTGGTCAAGTCCGAAAGCACGCCGAGCGTATTGGACGGCGAGTTGCCGCCACCGCCCGGGCCGTACGTTTGGGTGTTGGCGCCGATGGGATCCGCGATGAACGTCGCCACAAACACATACGCGTCCTTGAAGGCCGCATTGCCGCCACGCAACGTGTTGATGACATCCGCCATGTTCGTAGCGCCCGCCACACTACGACCGTCCGCCAGCACCTGCGGCGTCGACGTCAGTTCGACCACCGTCACGTCCAGCGCTTCATAAGCGCGCTTCACCACGTCGAACATCCGTGAACGATCGGTCGCCGAGAACGTCTGAGCGACTACGTCCAACCGTGTGGCGGCGTTGAAGCCCGACGAGTCAGGCAACGACGTCCCCAGAATCTTATCGCCGTCGACCGCCGAGTCCGCCACGTCACGAAACTCGCCCTGAGTTGTCGTCAACGTGCCGCCGGGGAAGTTGTCGCCGTAGTCGATAAACATGTAAGAGGTCAGCACCATCCGCTCCTCGAGCGTCTCCATCTCCATGCGGCGCGACAACTGACGTTTGAACGCCTTGTTCCGCGCGTTGCGCTCCCGTTGCTTCCGATTCTTGCCACGTTTCGACTCGTTTCCAAAAGACGGGAACATCACGGTGCAGATCCTTGTGAGAGAGACAGGCAACTTCCCGTTGCGGTGTCCCAAGTAATGGGATGGTTTCGCCAACAAATGAGCTGCCGGGGGCGGTTAACCGACAGAATGTCAATCTAGGCAAATATGGTAATTAGGGGGCAAAGGGACGGTCAACCCAATCGCGCCGAATATTGAGAATGTGCCGATCTGCCAGCCGCGTCAAGGATTTTGGCGCTCCTGTTGGCCAAAGGGGGGTGTGCGCAGATTCGCCTTGCCTAACTTCCCAAAAACTGAGAAGGACATCCGTGGCGTGCGACCGTTCCAAATTGCTTTGGGTCGGGCGATTCGATCCCTCGCTCACGCGTCGGGTTTCCTTGCCATGTGGCTCTGGGGTTGGGCGATTCGATCCCTCGCTCACGCTGCGGGTTTCCTTGCCATGTGGCTCTGGGGGTGGGCGATTCGATCCCTCGCTCACGCGTCGGGTTTCCTTTCCAGCGAGAACTTCCGCGAGAATTCCGAGGCATTCGTGAAAATCCTGCACGTGGTGCACAGTCTGGTGCCCGGAGAATATCGAGGCGGCATCTCCAAGGTGGCGCACGAACTGGCGGCCGCTCAGGCGCGGGCCGGCCACCTCGTCGAAGTGCTCACGACGACCATGAACAGCCGTGTTCCCACCGACATCGCGGCGGGCACTGTCACTCCTGTCGACGGGGTGACGATTCGCTATTTCCACGCGGCCGGATCGCGAGGCGCTCGGGGCTACTCACCCACGCTCCGCCAACACCTGCTCGAGGTGGCTTCCGGGTTTGACGCCTTGCATGGGCACAACCCCCTGACGCCGCTCAGTCGATACTTGGCCGAAGCCGCGCGCCGGTCGGGCCCGCCGCTGTTCACGCACCTGCACGGCGCCTTGAACCCGTACGGCCAGCAAAGTTGGTATCGCTACTTTCGACGACTCGCTTACGTGCGCTGCATCGAAGCGGCGGCCATGCGCGCCAACCAAGGCTTGTTCTGCCTCTCGGAGCACGAGTCGCGCGAGGCCGTCAAGCTGTTAGGCTTCGACAATACCCGAATCATCCCTAACGGCACGAGTCTCGCGGGCAAGCCGATTCAAGCCGATGGGCAGCGATTTCGCGAACGCTACCAGTTGGGTGACGCGCCGGTCTTGCTGTTCATGGGTCGCATCTTCTCGATCAAAGGCGTGCACTTGCTCGCCGAAGCGTTTGTCCAACTCGCCGCCGAACGCCCGGACCTGCGGCTCGTGCTCGTGGGCAGTCGCGAACAGTTCCCGGACTACGTCGCGCAAGTCGACGCGATCCTCGCGCCATGGAGCCACCGCGTGACATGGACCGGCTTCCTCAACGATCAACAGAAGTTCGACGCCCTGTCCGCCGCCACCGTGTTCTGTCACCCGTCGGAATCCGAGGGCATGGCGATGGCCGTGCTCGAGGCAATGGCCGCAGGCGCTCCATGCCTGCTGGGCAAAGGCTGCTTTATGAAAGACGCTGCAACGGCCGGCGCCATCCTCGAATGCGAATTCGCTGCCGAAAGCATACGTCGGCAGGCCCACCGATTGCTCCACGACGACAGCTTGCGACAGCACCTGGCCCGCCGAGGCCCGGAGCACATCGCCGCTCACCACAGCTGGGACGCCATCGCTCAGCAAACCATCTCAGCCTACGGCGGCGCCAGCGTTTCCAACATGCAGGCCTCTTCGCGGGCCGCCTGAGGTCAGGCGCCACGAACGTCCGCAGCAGGGCGCCTCGCCCGTGACTTCGTGCACTTCGCGTAGCATGAGCCTCGCCCGTGACTTCGCGCACTTCGCGTAGCAGGGCGCCTCGCCCGTGACTTCGCGCACTTCGCGTAGTAGGGCGCCTCGCCCGTGACTTCGTGCCCTTCGCGTAGCATGGGCGCCTCGCCCGTGACTTCGTGCGCTTCGCGTAGCATGGG
>JAGQPF010000487.1 GCA_020426845.1 Planctomycetales bacterium | reverse complement strand
TGTGCTAAGGAATCGGACTCGCCTCCTCTTCTCGCCGATTCTAAATCTCTCATCACAGGACCCGGATATGTCGAATCTGTTTGCCCCGCTGCGCCGCGCATCACAAGTCTTTCGCTCAGCGCGTTGTTCCAATCGCAGACGTCGCGTCTTGGCGGCTCGCCATCGATTGATCGCAGAACAGCTCGAGGACCGGCGGATGCTGAATGCCGATCCGATCGACACTTCGCTCGACCGTAGCGCATGGCAAGAGATCTCCGGCGCTGATGATGGCGTTGTCCGAATTGCGGTGACGCTCGATGAGGCGATTAACCGTGAAGTCCGAAGTGCACTGGACGGCTATCGCCAGCACCTCGACGCCGGCCACGGCAGCGAACCATTCGACATCGCTCCGCTCAAACTTCGCCTGTCGGATTTTGAGAACTTCGAGCAAGTTCTGCATCACGGCAACTTCACCGGCGCTTTCGACAATGTCATCGTCGGCACATGGCGCAGTGAGACGCTTGTCGGCACGGACGCGCGCGACCTCATGGTGGGCCTCGGGGGCAATGACATTATTGAGGGCGGCGGCAACGACGACATCCTGATCGGCGGGAGCGGGAACGACATTCTGCGCGGCGAATCCGGCAACGACACGATGCTCTATTCCGGCACCCGTGAGGGCTACGACGCATTGGACGGCGGCATCGGCGACGACCAAGCCGTTGCCGTGACGGCCTCGACCGTGATTGGCGTGAACGGCTACGAGAACGGGGTCGAGCTTCTCGAGGGCCCAGGTGACACGGTCGTTCGAGACACCTATCACAGCCACACGCTCGACTTCGCCTCGACTCGGATCGACGGCATTGCCGAGATCGACGCCAGCTCGGGCAACGACGACATCATTGCCTCCAATCTTAGCTCCGCCGCCTATCGAGGCGGAGGCGGCAACGACACGCTCACAGCCGGCAGCCAAACGACCACTTGGCTGTACGCCGGCGACAGCAACGGCTACGACACGCTTCAAGGCAATACGGCGGGCGCACTGGTCACCGCTGTCGCGGAGACGGCCGGAACCGTGTTCGGCGTCGACGGATATAGCGGTGGCGTCGACGCGTTTGCAGGGAACGCCGCTGGCGACACGGTGGTTCGCGACAATTACCGCGGCCACCTGCTGGATTTCTCCGCGACGGAGCTGCTCCTGATTGCCGAGATCGACGCCGGCTCGGGCAACGACGACGTCATTGCCTCCAATCTCAGCTCCGCCGCCTATCGAGGCGGAAGCGGAAACGACACGCTCACCGCCGGCAGCCAGACAACCACTTGGTTGTACGCAGGCGACAGCAACGGTTACGACACGTTTCGCGAGAACGGCGACACCGTCACGGTGCTGGCCACCGCCGAATCGGCCAATACCGTGATCGGTGTCGATGGATATGCCAATGAAGTCGACGAATTCGTCGGCTATGCCGATGGCGACACGGTCATTCGCGACAATTACCGCAGCCACCTGTTGGATTTCAGCGGCACCCAATTGACTCACATCGCCGAAGTGGACGCCGCTTCGGGCAACGACATCATCATCGCCTCCGATCTCAGCGAGGCGCGATATCGGGGCGGCTCCGGCAACGACGAACTGATCGCCGGTAGCCAAGACACAACTTGGCTCTACAGCGGCGACCGTGGCGGCTACGACACCCTGTCCGGCAACGGCGCGGCGACAGTGACCGCCATTAGTGAAAGCCCCGGCACGGTGATCGGCGTGTCAGGCTACGAAAACGGCGTGGACGAGTTCCGTGGGCACGCGTCCGGCGACACCATCCTGCTCGACACCTACCATAGCCACGTGCTTGACTTGAGCAACACCAGGCTGACTCAAATCGCGGAGGTGAATGCCGGCGCCGGCCACGACACCATCGTCGCGTCGGACATCAGTCTGGGACGCTACCGGGGCGAAAGCGGCAATGACACTCTGCACGCGGGGCTGCAGGCCACCGTCTGGCTCTACTCCGGCGACCGCAATGGATACGACGTTTTTCGTGACAACAACGACGCCCTCGTCATTGCGGTTGCCGAAGCTGCCGGCACGGTAATTGGCGTGAACAGTTACGAAAACGGGGTCGACCTGTTTGAGGGACATGCCGATGGCGACACCATTGTGCGAGACAACTACTTAAGCAACCTGCTGGACTTCAGCGCCACCGCGTTCCAGCAGATCGCAGAGGTGGACGCTAGCTCGGGGAACGACACCATCGTGGCCTCCGATCTCGACCCGCTCGCGTATCGAGGCGGCCCCGGCAACGACACGTTGATCGCCGGCGAGGCTGGCACAACGTGGCTGTACAACGGCATCAACGACGGCCGGGACACATTCGAGCACAACCACCGGGAGAATGTGCTCGCCCAGCTGGAGCGCGACCCAATCCCCAGCGGGCCAATCGCAGGGACGACCGGCACGGCACTCGATCGCTTGGTGGACGTCATTCTCGCCGACCCCGGGTTAGCTAGCCGCATCAGCCAGGACGAGATCCAGGCCGGCGCCGACGCAGCCAACTCCCTCAATCAGATCATCGTGGACGGAATTCGAGCCACCGGCTTGGCCAACAACGGAGCGATCAACGCGGCAGATTTGCGTGACCTCAATACGTGGATCCAGGCGAATGAACCGGCTCGCTGGGCCGTCCTTCATGGCGATGACGAGGGAGACGTTGAGACGGGGTTTCACTTGGTGCAGAACGATGGAGCCACATCCTACCTGTTTGGCGCCAATGACGCGGTCAACACCGTGGCGGACGGCCTCTACCACATCGGCTTTGACATCGTCGGCGGACGTTTCTTGAACGAAGACGGAGACCGCAACGTCAGTGTCACTACCGCAGCGTACTGGCTGGACACCATCTTGCGCGATGACTTAGCCAGCGGCGCTCTATCCAACGCCAGCGTCGATCCCTATGCGATTGGGGAGACGGGCACGGGGCTGGACGATCTGGTCAAGATTATCACTGCCGACCCGGAGTTGAACCGACGGATTCCCACCAGCGAGTTGATGACAGGCGCCAACAGTGCGTTTGCCATGAATCAGATCATTGTCGAAGCCATTCGGGCCACTGGCATCGCCAACGACGCCACGATCAATACAGCCGACGTGCGTGACCTGAACGCCTGGATCCGTCTCCACCAAATTTCGGATTGGACTTCGCTTCATGGCGACGACGAAGACAACGCGGAGACGGGGTTTCATCTGGTACAAAACGACGGGGCCACAACCCGGCTCTACGGCAACAACGCTGTCAACACCGTCGCCGACGGCATCTACCACTTGGGGTTCCTGATCAACGGCAACCGTTTGCAGAATGAGGACGGGAACGACAATGCAAGAGTCGAAACGGTCGCCGCTTGGCTGACGAGTTTGCTCGCCGCAGACTTGGCAGGCGGCGTGACACTCGTGGGGGCGGCCAACGCCTATGCCGTCGGATCGACGGGCACAGGCCTCGACACAGTTGTCGAGACCATCGCGGCGGACCCGGGGTTGAACGAGCGAATCGCGACAAGCGAGATCACCGGCGGCGCCCGCGCGGCGGACGAAATGAACCAGATCATCCTGACCGGAATTCGAGAGACGGGCGTCGCCGACGACCGCGCGCTGGACACCGCGGATGTCTACGTGTTGAACAGCTGGATCCAGGCCAACGAGTACAGCCGCTGGGTGGACCTTCACGGGGACGACGAGGATGGCGCAACGCCTGGCGAGACCGGATTCCATCTGGTGCAAAACGACGGCGCACTGTCACGCATGTTCGGCCAGAACGCAGTCAACACCGTCTTCGACGGCATCTACCACCTGGGTTTTGACATCGAAAACGGCCGCTTCCTCAACGAAGACGGAAACGCCAACGCTCGCGTGGAGACAGTCGCCTATTGGCTGAGTTCGCTGCTCGAGAGCGAACTCGCGGCAGGCTCGCTGTCGAACCAACCGCAACCGATCGACCGGGCCTCACAAGGGTCGCCTGCGATGGAGGCCCGATCACTCGAACCACTGGCCGCGTCGGCAGGCACGACAGCCACGGGCCTCGACTTGCTAATCGACATCATTCTGGCGGACCCGGGGCTTGCGAGTCGGATTCCCCGCGCCGAAATCGAGGCTGGAGCAGATTTTGCCGACCAGTTGAATCAAATCATCGTCGAGGCAATTCGCGCGACGGGCCTGGGGAACGACGGCGTGATCAATCCTGCCGACATGCACGGCTTGAACGCATGGATTCAGCAGCACCGCTATGACGACTGGGTCGCGCTGCACGGAGACGACGAGGATGGGCAGGAGACCGGTTTTCACCTCGTCCAAAACGACGGCGCCAAAACACGGCTTTTCGCCCAGAACGCCGTCAACACCGTCGCGGATGGTTTGTACCACATCGGCTTCGCCATCGACTCCGGACGGTTTCTGAATGAAGACGGCAATCGCAACGTCAGCGTGGAAACCGCGGCTTGGTGGTTGAACGATCTGCTGAAGGACGATCTGGCCGACGGCTCTCTTTTTAATTCGGCCGTCAATCCTTACGCCGAGGGGACAACGGGCACCGGCTTGGACCTCCTCGTCTTGGCGATCACCTCCGACCCAGGATTGAATCGCAGAATCTCCACTGCTGACATCACGGGCGGCGCCACGGCGGCAGACGCCATGAGCAACATCATCGTCGCGGCAATCCGCGCCGCGGGAAGCGCAAACGACGGTGAAATCAACGCCGCCGACGTCCGAGAAATCAATCGGTGGATCCGCACGAATTACGGCGAGGACGTGTGGGCAGAACTGCATGGCGACGACGAGGACGGCGAGGAGACCGGATTCCATCTGGTGCAAAACGACGGCGCAACGTCGCGTCTGTTTGGCAACAATGCCGTGAACACGATCGCCGATGGCATCTTCCATCTCGGCTTCGCCATCCAAGGTAACAATCTGCTTAATGAAGACGGCGACGCCAACGCGAGCGTCGAGAAAGTAGCTTGGTGGCTGGACGAACTCTTGTCGGCCGACCTGGCCTCCGGGGCGCTTGCCAACCTGGATGTCGAAGCGACCCCAACGGGCTCGACCGGCACGGGTCTCGATACGGCGATCACGATGATCACTTCGGATCCCGGACTTAATCGAAAGATCTCCACGGGGGACATCGCCGAGGGCGCCAGAGCCGCAGATGCGATGAACCAATTGCTGGTCGAAGCCATTCGCGCGACGGGCGCAGCGGATGATGGCCGGCTCGATCGCTACGACGTCGTCAACCTGAATGTCTACTTGCAGGCTCGACATGCGGACGAGTGGGAAAACCTGCACGGCGACGACGAAGGCGATGAGGAGACCGGTTTCCACCTCGTTCAAAACGACGGCGCGACAGCCAAGATCTTCGGCGACCTGAACGCCATCAATACCGTGCTGGACGGCATCTACCACGCGGGCTTCGACATTCGCTTGGGGCAGTTCGAAAACGAGGACGGCGATCGCAACGCGCGACTGGAAGATGTTGCCTGGTGGCTAACCGAGCTTCTTTGGGAAGACCTTCGCGACGGATCCCTCGCCAGCACGCCCGAGGCCGCCAGCGCCGTCGCCGCCCAGAGCGTAGACGCGGTGTTCTCCGGGTTGGTTTAGGAATCGGAGCCAACAACCACCAATCCCTGCCTTTAGCATCGCTATCGGCCGCGACGGGCAAGGACAGCTACGCCTGAGGCAGCCTTTCCCAACGTGATAGCTCGGTGGGAAGAGGGATGAAGAGAGATCCCCGGCCAGCAACTCCGCTACCGAGGGACTTCCCTTTCTTGGCGTCTTTGCGTCTTTGCGTGAGCAAGTTGCCTTGCCGACGCCGGCCCGCGCGCACTGCCAAACGGGAAGCCGACGACGACATGGCCGGCGTCCCGAGACCTTCCTCGCCGCAGATCGCAAAAAACTGCGGGAGCCATCGAAGCGGCGAGGGAGCGTGGAGACGTGGTCAACTTTTGCAAATTGCTCGAACATCGGACAAGTGGTCCCGGTGCCTCAATTCAAAGAAGCGATCAAATGTCGCCTCATCAAACGCAATTCCCTGTTGATGAGTTTCTCGCAGGAAGAACCGCTGAAGTTCAATCTCAAGCAGTGTTGGTTTGATTTCACGCAGAAAAGACCTGTACGCCTCCGAACTTCCAAATGCACCAATCGTCGGGATCACCCAAACGCCGTTCTCTTCTGGCAGATACACGTCGGACCAATCTTTTGGCGGCTCTTGTGTGGACAGCCTTGACTCCAACCACGAAAACAACTCTTGCTTTGGTTCTACGATTAGAACGGAACAGTCCATTTGCTCGATGTCGATACGCTCTAATGCGTTCACCTCAGATCTCCTTGAGTACGATTCTCCCCAAAACGGGAGGATCGGGCCGTCCGACGGGACAGATGACTGATTGGTCTCGTCATCAGCAATTGCGGCAGTGGACTTGGCAGGAGTCCGGTATTCTGGGGACAGCCAGGTTGTCGCCGCTGTATGCACGTATTCGATGGAGCGAAAAGCCGAGGTCGAAGTCACGGCTGGGGGCGACCGAAACTTTGCGTCAATTCGCTCACGCTTGGCCACAAGGAACGGCACGGCGGTCTCACCTCCAATAGAGGCAAGGAGTTTGACGGCGTGCGCCGCCTCGCTGAAGTCTTCACTTCTCAGGGCTGAAAGCCAGCCATCAATGTCGCGGTCCCAGACTTGTGTTCATTCTCCCTCCGCCCAAATTCTAGCCGTTCCGTCCTCGTCGATCTCGACATGGACGACGTTCGGGCAGCAGCACACTGGACAGTCCTCAACGTACTCCTGGCTCGTGCCGGCCGACACGTCAATGGGTACGACGATCTCCTCGCCGCAAGAGTCGCAGGTGTAGGCGGCTTCGTCTTGCATGTCAGTTGGTTAACATCCCGAGGCAGATGTCCCTTGCAGTCGTAAAGGGGCCAGCCAGTTGGAAAGCTGCCCCCAAACATGAGTTTCAGAAAGTGAGTTTGGGGAAAAGAAGTTTGGATTGAGTTTCCGACAGTTTTGGCCAGAGGACCAAAGACTGTCCCGAAGACAGTCCTAGCCGGAAAATCGCTCATCTTCACATACCCGAGCCATTTCTACATCATACTGCTCGCGATCGAACCGAAACGGCCCAATTCCATAACGCCAATCACGCATGGCAAGGTGATTGAATTCACCCCAATTCACCCAATGGTCAGTTATGTCGATTGGGCAGATGACCTCCCAGCCCCCCATGGATAGGCTAGCAACGAGAATGCCGTCCTATATGGACATCTGACATCGCCTGATCGTCCGCCAGGCGCCCACTAGAAGGGTGCCCGGTTTTGCAGGCCATCCACACCATAGGGTAGAGATACGCTCCAGGTTTGATGCGCAATCCCGCCTAAGCCCAGTCTGCCCCCGGCGGCTCCATTGTCTTTATCAACTTGACTTCTGCTTCACGAACCATGTCCAAGATTGGCCTGCCGTCAACGGAAACGATAACGGTGCTCTTCTCCGCAGTCCAATTGTCCGGGGGTGGATGAACCTGCAGGCCCAGTTTATTTGCCACTAGACGATCCTCTGCAAAGACACATCATGTGTGTTGTAGGGTCAATGACGTAGTCAATAACCATCTTCGATTCCTCCGCCACAGATGTATTCAATCCAGCACCACTTGAACCGTAGCGGATCCTTAAGGAATCTCACCAGGCGATCGCTGTCAACTTGACAAACACGCCGACTGCCCCCTGCCGAGCGACAGCAGTTGTGCAACAGAATCCAGTCCGTCCCGTCGTCACTCAACAACCCCTCAAGAAGGAGTTTGAATGAACGTGCATGGGCCGCCGTATTCTGCATCGACACAGCTTTTCTCTCTGAATTGCAGCTCTCCCGAGCTGCCATCGGGTTGTCCCGTTTGTTCCTCCTGATTTTTTCCGCATGCCCGTCTCTTCAATCTCTTCAACGTCTGCCACAAAGATCGCCATTCATTACCTAGACGAGAGGGGGCCGCTGCTTGTGTTGGCTAGCCGACGCTGGCCGTGGCATCCCATTTATTGTTGGGTGGTCAAGCATGCTGAGGCCATGATGCTCGTTGACGTAGGTGAAACGACTCAAATCAACCAACCAGGGTATCTGCCGGTATCTGCCTTGGCGCAGGCCAAGTGGTCGCGGTTGATTGACATGAGGTCGGCCATGCGGCGCCGAATTCATTCCAGTAACTTGGCTGCCTCGGCTCGCAATAATTCCAGCTCCAAGCGGTGGCTCCAGGTTTGCAGGTTGGCGCCGTTGCCCTCGTCCGGGGGCGTGCCCGACTTGGCCAGATTCAACCAGCGGTCCGCTTTCTCAAAGAACTCACGGGCCTCCGCCAAACGTTTCCGTTGAGCTAGCGTCATGGAAAGGTAAAGCCAGCGAAAAACAAGGTATTCGTGCGACTGCATGGAGATTCGAATGAACTCCTCAGCTCGCGAGAAGCGTCCAGCGCGATAGTGCACGACGCCCAGCAGAAATTGATTCCAGGGCTGGATGTCGGCGAGCAACGCCTCCTCCGCCGACAGTGTGGCTGCTTCCAGAGCCGCCTGCTGGTGTTCGCCAAGCATGAAGAGTCGCCCAACGTACGCCGAGTTGGCGTGGCGACGCTGGAAGGATCGACAAAGCTCTTGGTAAGCTCGCTCTTCCCCAGCGTTCCTGAGCAAGACCGCATACTCGGTGTGCTTCCAGCCATCCTCCACCACCGCTAAGCCGAAGGCTTCTCGGTATGCCGCCAACGCTCCCGCGTAGTCGCCACGTTCCGCGGCCTGTGTGCCACGGTTGAACAGGAGCTCTTGTTGCGCCGCAACGGTGGATCTCGATGCGGCATCCATTGGCGCCGCATTCTGGGGCAACGCGCCGCCCGTCAGCCGATTTTCATATTCTTGCATATCGTCATTGGCGCCGGCCAGATCACCGGCGGCCCGCCTCGCTAACGCCCGCAAGCGGTAGTACGCCGCCGGCTCTGGATCTCGGTCAATCAGCAGCGTCAGTCGCTGGCGCGCACGGCCATCGACGACGGTGTCTCCCCCTCGGCACTCGGGACCGAACAGGAAATCCAATCCGCCGAGCGATACACTTGCTAGGTAACGATTGCCTGGGTGCAACGCGACGTCAACGGAGCTTGCTGGATGATCAGCCAACGCGAGCAATTCGACGCCGTCCTCCACCTGCCAGATTCGAACCGTCAGATCGTCCGATGCAGTCGCCAGACGCCGACCATCCTGACTGTAGCGAACCGCGGTTACACCTTGCGCATGTCCCACAAGGACGCGCATCGGCTCCTTGGGTTGCTGCTGCAAATCGAATAGCTTGATCCGCCCATCGTAGCGGGCAACTGCAAATTGCTTTCCATCTCGTCGCACCTCCAGGTCCGCAGTGTGCTTCTCGGTGTCGAGCGACCAGAGCAAGTCTCCCGTTGCGACTTCCCACAAGGTGATTCCCGACTGGGAAGCGACCAGCACTCTGCGTCCGTCCGGAAGGAGGTCAACATCCGTAGGCACCTCATCCTGTTTGGGAAGTGAATTCAACAAGGCGCCGCTGTCCAAGCGATGGATGCGGACCACACCGTCCCGGCCTGCGGATGCCAACAGCTTGCCTTGCATGTCGAAGTCCACCGAGACGGCCCCGGCGCCGATGACTTGAGGCTGCGGGGTTTGCTCGTCCATGGGGCACAGCAGGGTCGCCGCGTCCGTGGCGATTGCCAGCGTATTATCGGTTGGCGAAAACCGCAATTCATGAATAGCGCCAGCAGTTGCCGGAAAGTGCCGGATTGTCTGGGCATCGGGGACGCTGACGGCATGCACTTCGCCCGAGTCGAATCCCCGGACGAGCATGTCACCGCGAGAATTGAAGTCGACGGATGTAGCCACCGCGTTGCTGTGAGCCAATTGCCGTCGGCGCTCTGGCAGTCGCTCGCTCCAGATCTTGACCGTGCCGTCCATGGACCCGCTGGCAATCAGGCATGTCGGGCCACTGGCCCCGAGGGCGAGGACGGCCCGCTCGTGCCCTTTGAATGTGGCGACAACGGATTCGGTATTCAGTGACCAAGCTTGGATGACGTTTTGCTCATTGGCGCTGAACAACAGACGTTGGGAGGGGGCGCCAAAGCAAACGTCATGAATGCGCCCCTCCTGCCTGGGCAAACTCTTCAATTTCTCACCCGTCTGAACATTCCAGAGCGAGAGCGTGTTTGCTTGTCCGCCTGCCAGTAGGACGCCGTCAGCATGCAAGTCGAGGCACTCGACTGCGGCGGCGTTTTCGAGGCGCCGCAATTCAACGCCGTGTTGCAGGTCCCAAACTCGAACACTGTTGTCATCGGATGTTGTTACGGCAATGCCCCCAGTTGCGTGGATTGCCAAGTCGGTGATTCGACCTGTGTGCCCGGTCAGGTTTACAGCTTGGCTGCCATCACGATCGCATAGGATCAGCTTGGCGCCGGTGGCCAGCACGACACGTGCGCCAGCAAACCCAATACAGTCGATGGGCTCCTCGCCGATGTCGGCGTGGACTTGTTCGCTGCCATCAACGGCGGAGCAGATCCGGAGCCGCGAACCCTTCGAGAACTTTTCGCCCATGGCTACAAGCTGGCCTTCCGCATCGAAGGCTGCACATGACATTGGCACGGCCCATTCGCTAATCCTCTTGCCGCTAACCGCATCCCACAGCGATACGTTCGAGGTGAGCCCAACCACTCGATTTCCGTCGCGGTTGATCGCAACTTGTCGACAAGGTGAGCGGAAGTTCAACGTCAATAGATCGGCATGTGCGCGGTAGTCTTGGATGTGCCACTCGACCCCTCGCAGGTTGGCCATCTCTCCCTGCCCCGTCTCATCAAGCAATTGCCGCATTTTCTTCAGGTCGGCGGCCGCCCAGGCGACATTCAACTCGCGGACTTTGGTCGCATATGCGTTGCGGAGATCTTGTTCGGCCCGCACACGCTCCACTTCCTTCAGTCGCTGGCCTTTGACGATTTCTGTCGCCAGCTCGCCTTGAGCTTTCTCGAGCTGATTTGATTGCTCAGCCAGCGACTGTTCTGCCGATCGCGTCTTCCACCAGGAGAGCGTGACGGAAATCGAGGCGATGATTAAGACCAACGCGAGCACAGCTGTTAGCCCGCTAAGTGCTGCATGACGACGCACCCACTTGCGGAGCCGATTGAATGTAGACGGCTTGCGAGCAACGATGGGGAGATCGTCGCGCCAGCGACGCAGATCTGCGGCCAGGTCCGCAGCCGAACCGTAGCGATCCTTGGGCCGCTTCTCTAAACACTTCATGCAGATTGTGGATAGATCGCGGTCGACCCCAGCGGCCATTCGGTCCGGCGAGACAGGGGTGTGCTCGATGACTTGTTGGATGGTCTCGAGGAACCCCTCCCCCAGGAAGGGCGGCTGCTCGGTCAAGAGAAAGTACAAGATCGCGCCCAAGGCGTAGACGTCCGCTCGCGGACCCACGTCCTCCAACTTTCCCAACGCCTGTTCCGGCGCCATGTAACTGGGCGTTCCCAATAACGTGCCGCTGGCTGTCATTCCTTGATCCCGGCCAAGGTCTTTTGCCAAGCCGAAATCGGCGACTTTGGGTCGGCCGCCGGCATCCAGCAAGATGTTGGACGGCTTTAAGTCGCGATGGATAATGCCGCGCTCGTGGCCGAAGTGAACTGCGTCCGCAACATTTGCCAACAACGACACTGCCTCGCGAGGCGGCAGCTTGGCGGGGCCAGTCATCTGCTCAAGTGAGCCGCCATCCAGCAACTCCATTGAAAAGTATGGGCAGTCGTTCGACTCGCCAACTTCATAGATTGGTACGATTCCTGGATGATTCAACTTGGCCGCTGCCTCAGCTTCCACCTGAAAGCGTCGAATCTCCGCTTCGCTGGCCAACGCTGCCGAGCGAATCATCTTCAATGCGACGTCCCGATTCAACGACACTTGGTGGGCGCGGTAAACGACACCCATGCCGCCCTGGGCAATCATCTCCTCAATCTGGTAGTCGCTGGCAATCAATTCGGGAACCGATGACGCACGCGGTGGCACACTGGCGTGCGACCCGGCCGACCCGCCGGTAAACTCGCGCGTCACGAGTTCGGCTGGACTGTGTTTGGGTCGGTGGGGGCTGCGGCGGTTCGCGGATGGAGTCGGCGGGACAGCGATGGTCTCTCCTGCCTGCTCTTGACTTTCAGTTGTAACGACGGTGCCGACGGCCTGCTCCAGCCGCTTGCGCACAGCGTCAGAGAGCTGGGGAAAACGCTGGCTGACCTCGCCCAGTGACGTAGGACGGAGCCGATGCTCGGCCAAGATTAATCGCAGCAGCGAATCCTCCGAATCGGCGACGATGGGGCAGCCGACTACATACGTTTCGATTTGGAACGGCTGTCCGACTGCCGCCTTGCTCGCCAACTCGAACTCAATCACTTCACAGCACTGCTCCGGCGTCACAGCCGAGTGCTGGTGAAGAAAATCAACCGCGCCCAAGGGGGAGTCTTGGAATCGCTGAATAATGGAATCCATCGTGGTTCCTTGCAAACACGATCTCGCAAGCACTGGCTCACGTTGCCGACCTGCCGCTGGCCATTCACTGATACATAGAACTGCTCGAACACGTGTCACGAATTCTAGTGGAAAAACGTCTAGCCGAACAATAAGCACATTCTCATCGGTTAGTCCGCTTGCGGAGCGAGCGTTCGACGGCCAGCGAGGAGCCGGCAAGGTGAGGTGCTGCCGGTTTCACGGACAGTTGGGTCTCTAAGTTTTAGTGACGCTGACTCGAAGCAGGCCCCTCTGTGCCAGGTAGCCGAGGGACGAGTGCTCTCTGTGGTGATTGTTATAGGCCGCATAGGCTCTAGTTTTTTCACCCGAAGGCCAGGCGGCGCAGACGGGCACATCCCCAAACTGCGAAACTTTTCACTGCGAAAAAAGCGGTGTCAAATACCCGTCGTCAAGTTGGCATCTTCCTTGCAGCTCATTGGACGGGGCTCCCACTGCCAGTCGGTGCGAGCGTCTTTGCGGGCCAGCTTTCCAATTTCTGACTGTGTCTCGTCCCACCGTTTGCTGATCACATTGGCGCGCAGTTGAAGCATGCTCTCGGCGTTCTCCTCGCGCCAGAAGGTGGCGTTGTTTTTCAATCGCATGTTGATGACGCGACGGATGCTGCTTTCGATCGCGCCGCTGCCGCGAGGGATGCCGTCCTTCACGAATGGAACGTAGTTCATCCGCTTCGCCTCGCCGTGTTTTCTCAGGTAGGCGATCTCCGCGTGGACTTTCGATTTCTCGGGCGCGTCGGCCGCCAGCGACTCCAAGTCGCTCACCACTTTTCGCCATTGGCCGTTGCGCAGCTTGCTGCGGTGCTCTCGATAGAGCGGCAGGCGCTCGCAATCACTGAGGCCCAGTGCAGCCAGCGCAAGGGAGATGTGGTGCGTGGCGTGGCAGTTGTCGAGCACCTGATGGACGGGAACATTCTCCAGACCCGCCTGCTTCACGATCACCGGCACTCGGTCCCAGATCCAGCACGCCGTCCGCGCTGAACGTGACGCTTTCCGCGTGCGCCGCACCCAGTCGGTGTAGATGCATGGCCACCAACTCGGCGATCGCATTAGGCCCCATGATGCGCCGTCGACGGTGACCTTGTGCTCGCGGTCCATCTTGCCGTTTTCGTCGTGCACAAAATCCGCAAACCACCATGTCGCCGCATTGAGCCATCAGGGCGTGCACTTCTTGCTCAATGGCTTGCAACTGGTCGGGGTCCTTTCTGAGGCGAGCTTGCCAGTCCGGTACTGCCGCCATCAAGCCGCCAAAGAGATCCCTCGCGGCAACCACCGCCGACTTCACCACTGGCATATCAGCGCCCATCGCGAAACCTCGATCCGTCATGGCGCAGCCCTCCTTGGACTTGACTCAAACACCCATTGCTAAGACGCTGAGTTTACACCACGAGCCAACGCGGGCAGAACACGGTCAAGCAGGACCCGACCCCGTTAACGCGGGGCCGCAATTCGGGATCGCACCCCATCAGTTTCGCAAGCTGCAAGCTAAGATTGCGGGTGGAGTAAACGGTCAAACTCTTGAACATAAGCAAGGGACTGATCGTTGATGAGCTCTCCGCTAATTTGCAATTTTCGCAGGAAGGGGGCATTCGACAGGCGCCGGACGCCGTGATCCGAAATCGGAGTGTTTGCAAGGCAGAGTTCTTCGAGCTTCTCAAGATTGAGATTGGCGAGGCCCGCGTCAGTCACGCCAACGGAGTTAAGCGACAAGAACCGTAGTGCTAAGTCACCTATTTGCCTAATTCCTCGGTCAGTCACGCTCGTGCGGCTGAGGTCCAAATTCTCCAGGCGCCGCAGCTTTGAAAGCCATGGGAGGTCAGAGTCGTTCAACAGCGACCCGTCGCCGTCTATCGAATCAACGTGTTTGAGACGTGAAATGTCGGAGATGTTGGCGTGAAATCGGTTCCTGTATTCTAGCGATCGCTCAAGATCACGGTGACGAAACCCTTCCGTGTCCTCGAATGTCACTGACGTCGCTCGATCGAACAATCGTCGTCCGGCGCGTGCTTGGGCGGCTTCCGGCGAAGGATGTCGAAGAGTCCCATGTGCCGATGCTTGTAAAGTCCAGCGGCGGCCCGCCGTAGAGATCGCAACGCGTTGGGCGTCTATTTCCGAGAGGGCGATGTGCGGGATGCCGGCGGCTTGTTCTGTGACATGTGCCGCGCAAGGAAAGGCATCGTGGAGCGTGCCATTGTGCCCCCGCTGTGCCCAACATTGGGAACAATGACACAATTGATGTTGCCCTTGCGACCACGTTCTTGGGCGTAAGCATTCATTGCCTTTGCCCATGACTGAGCACGCGCCACATGAGTATCGCCACCTTGGCTTGCGTTGTGGGTGATTTCGGTGAGGTCGAGAGCCCCGGATGTGATGAGCAGCGGCAGTTCGGCGGCTGCCAGGAAGGCTTGTGGGTCTGGCTGCATCAAGACATCCTGATCCTCGGATTCGCCGGGCCAACGACCTTTAGAACGGCGGGGCTTGAGGCCGCGCGGCCAATTGTCGTCCATGGTCGGGAACGGCAGCCAAGCCGGAGCGCTGATTGCCGCCGTATGGACGCGAGAAGGATGGGTGACAACATAATGAGATGCGAATTGCGCACCGGCAGAATGCCCGAACATGTAGAACTTTCCGTCGTATTTGGGATTGATCGACTTCAGGTCATCGATGATCTCGTGCAGGAATTCATCGGCCCGAATATGGCGACCATACAATCCACGATATCCCCAGCCATGCGGACAGCCACTCCCCGCGCCGAATGTCTCATCTTCAAATGCTGGCGCAACGAGCACTGCCGACGTGGTGTTCGAAAAATCAAGCCACACTTTGAGAAAGCCGTTGGCCGAAGTGACGCCAGTGTGCCCCTCGGTGAGTATCCCGTGGCAGATGACAAGCACGTGCGAGTCCGGTTTCACGCCGCGCGGGAAGTATCGCCAGTATTGGCCGTGTTCAACATTCTCAAGCGTTGGCTCGCCGGTTGTGAGACGAGGTTGCTGTGCGCAACAGTCGAGGGCCCCGGCAAAGGCAACCAGGATGAATAACCAGATTCGAGTCACGGTGGATTCTCCTGACGCATAGATCGGGCGTTGATCCATGCCGACGGAACGGAACGGCACGCGGGATTGTCTGTGGGGAACGCCACCGACCGTCGGCGGAAAGATCGCCCCGGGTGGCCTGCGGACGCCAGGTCCCCTCGGCGAACCGCCGCAGTCTAGCCGGACATTGGCGGCGAGACAAGTTTTCAAGACATTGTTCAACACGTAGCCTCGCAGCACGATGGGCGGAGCATTGGCGCCGGGATGCAGCCGCTCGCGGGGCGGCGGTACGCCCGTGGTCAGCAGCGGAAACTCGGGGTGCGAGTACGCGTCAATTGTCGGCATCGAACGCCTCCAGTTGCTCCAACTCGCGGGCATCATCTTCCCGAGCGGGGTCGGCCTCGCGCTGGTGAATTTCCTTGGAAACCGGGAAACAAGACAGCCTTACCTGGAAAACCTTGGCGTCCTCCGTTTCTACGAATGGTCCCAGGTCGCCGTGGCCCTGAAGGCTCAGGAACAGAGCCATTGCACCTTTCTCAATCTCCAGCACGCTGCGAAGAACGGATCGCTCCACATTGTCGAAGGACTCTGCCTCCTGCGCCGCGGAATTCACGAAGTCCTTGGTGATTCGGATTTTGGTCACCCAATCATGGCACGTTGGCCGTTTTTGTTTACCCAGATTTCACTGCTAGCCGGATCTCGGTTACGCTCACTTCGTCAGCGAACCTGCCGCTTTGCAGGCGCAAAGGGATCCTTCCCAGGCGCTGGCTTCGGGGGGGCGGCGGACCACGCCCTGGCCAAGTCTGCCGCCGCTTGCTTGCCCCTGGCAGTCGGGATCAAGTCGTTGTCGATGACCCGCTTGAGCGCCCGAATCCGGACCCGGTTGGGCTTCACCCGCCGGTTGAACAGCGCTGAAGCGGCCGCCCCGTGCACCGAGAGGGCGGGATCGGTGAGTCCCTTGGAGACAAGCATGTCGACAATCTCGTCGAAGAACTTCTGCTGGCGCAGGGCAAGCCGTCGCCGCGTCACCAGCGTCCACGGCACGCGCAACTCCTTGCCACAGAAGGCATCGATCCACTGCTCAAGCTTCAGAACTGCCTGCCATCGCACGCCCTCGTCGGAATCGTTGAGCGCGTCGCGCAGGTACGCGAGCTGATCTTCCGGCCGGTCCGCCAGCAGCGCGTCTAGGTAGCTGATGAAGCAGGCGCGTGTGCCGGCGTCCTTGTAATCGAGCCCGCGGGCGAGCAGCTTTTCAATGATCGGACCAACGTTGGCCGGGAGCGGCGTGGACTTGCCGAGCTCTTGCGCGCAGTAGCTGCACAGCCGGCATGCCGCCTCGCCCACCGATTCGCCCGGCTCGTCCGGGCGATCAAACGTCTCCAAGTCGGCGGCCCTCCCGGCGCGAGGGGCGGCGAGGGCGGCGGCGAGTAGGAAACTCCACATGACGGCGACTCTGAACATGACGCATTCCTGGTCAGCCGGTGGCTTGGCGGTCCCAAAGCCGAGAGACGAACGGAGCCGTGAAGTAAAAGTACGGATCCCGAACTTGCACCGCACTCTTGTTCATCAATCCGCCCAGCCTTTCCAGCAGTTCCTCATCGTAGTTCGCGTGCAGCGTTTGCTCCAAGCCATTTGATGGGCGAGATTGGCGTTAGCCGGACGCACGTTGCTCCGCTGGGCCGACACAACTGATGGCCCACTTCGTGGACTGTGATTCTGGCGATCGCCGTAAAACGAATTTAAGACATTCTTAGCCGGAAAACCGCT
>JAGQPF010000486.1 GCA_020426845.1 Planctomycetales bacterium | reverse complement strand
GCTGACCGTTTTGACGGGGAAGGGCGGCAGTTTCTCTTCTGCCTGCGGGCCCGAAAACACCGGGTCGTCGGCGGCACAGGCGGACATGGTCAAGATCAAGCAGAGCATGGCTGCGGCGCAGGCTGCCTTAGATGGCTGCCGCAGTGTTGTCAGAGAGGGCCAGCTCATGGGAAGCTCCGAGTGCTTGGGAAAGGATCGTAAAATTTGGCTTAGCGCTAGCCTGTTGAAAAAGACCCAGACAAGCTTCGACGGACTAGAAGTCCGTCTTACCTCGACTTCATCATGCGGAAAAACGAGGTATCGATTGCCGGGTCAGTGTTTTTCAACAGCTTAATCTTCGGCGTCGCCCGTTTCGTTGGCGTCGTTGGCGTCGTTGCCGCTAGCCTCCGGGAATCCCTCATCTCCGCCGTTGCCGCTGTCTCCGTCGTTGCCGGTGTCTCCGCCGCTCTCTGGCGAGCTCGCGACCTCCTCGTCGTCCACCTCTTCGCGCGGCACGCGCACGACCGCGGCGAGCGTGTCGGCGTCGTCGAGCGTCATGATCCGCACGCCTTGCGTATTGCGGCCAATGACTCCGATGTCCGATGCGCGAATGCGTTGAATCTTGCCGCGCGCCGTCATCATCATCAGCTCGTGCTCGTCGGTCACTCGCACAATGCCGATGACTTTGCCGTTGCGGGCGGTGGTCTTGATGTCGCGCAGACCCTTGCCGCCGCGCCTCTGCGTGCGATAGCAATTCGAGCTGTTGGGCGAATCGTCGTCATCGCTCTCGCTCTCGTTGCCTTCGGTGTCGCCGCTCTCGGTCGAGTTGGGGCCGAACAGCGTCCGTTTGCCGTAGCCGTTCTCCGTGGCGGTCAACAGTGTGGCGTCTTCATCGGCGACCACCATGCCCACCAGCGAATCGTCGCCCTGGAGATTGATGCCTTTCACGCCCGAGGTGTTGCGGCCCATCGAGCGCGCATCGGATTCGCGGAAGCGAATCGCCATGCCCTCGGCGGTGGCGAGCACCACTTCGTCGCCGGGCTTGGTGATCACAACGTCGACCAGCTCGTCGCCGTCGCGCAGCTTGATGGCGATGATGCCGCCTTTCTTCGGCCGGCTGTAGTCTTCCAGCGGCGTCTTCTTCACCAGTCCGTTGCGGGTGGCCATCATCAGGAAGTGGCCGGGCAAGTCGAAGTCGCGCACCGGCCGGCAGTCGGCGATCTTCTCACCCTCCTGCAGGTGCAGCAAATTGATGATCGCTCGGCCACGGCTGTCGCGTCCGGCCTGGGGAATGCCGTACACCTTCTGCCAGTAGACGCGTCCCTGGTTCGTGAAGAACAGCAGGTAGGCGTGCGTGCTGGCGACGAACAGATGCTCGATCGGATCCTCGTCCTCGGTCTTGGCGCCTTTCAGCCCCTTGCCGCCGCGGCGCTGAGCGCGATAGGTGCTGGCGGCCGTTCGCTTGATGTAGCCGTTGTGGCTGATCGTGACCACCATCGTCTCCTCGGTGATCAAATCCTCGACGTTGAAATCGCCGAGCTCCTCGTCGGAGATCTCCGTGCGGCGGTCGTCGCCGAACTTGCGGCTGATCTCATCGAGGTCCTCTTTGATGATCGCGTAGATGTTGGCGTCGTCCGAGAGGATGCGAAGGTACTCGGTGATCTCCTCCAGCAGCTTGCGGTGCTCCTCGCCGAGCCGCTCTTGCTCGAGATTGACGAGCTGTCCGAGCGTCATGCGCAGGATGGCGTCGGCTTGCACGGCGGTGAGGTTGTAGTCACTGGCCTCGCCGCGCTCTTGCTGGAACAGTTCAAAGCCGTCATCGCCGAGGGCTCGTTGGAGCATGGCGGCGGGGCAGGACAGCCCCATCAGCCCGGTCTTCGCCTCGGCCTGCGTCTTTGACGCGCGAATGATGCGAATGATCTCGTCGATGTTGGCGAGGGCCATCAGCAGGCCTTCGACCGTGTGCTTGCGGCGTCGCGCGCGAGCGAGCAGGAACTGAGTGCGGCGCCGGATCACGGACAGGC
>JAGQPF010000485.1 GCA_020426845.1 Planctomycetales bacterium | reverse complement strand
GAGGTCGTCCAACAGCGCGGGCCAGTTGAGTTTCAACTCTGCGCGACCCACTTCATGAAACGTGACCAAGTCCTGAATGGGCCGGTTTGCCGCCGTGTACGTGCCATCGAGCAACTTGAGCGTCACACCGGGGCGGATCGACTTGATCAAACTGTCGCCGACGATGTGGGCCAGCCAGCCGAACAAGTAAGCCAGCTGCCGCTCGCCCGGGCCGAACAGATCGATCGCGTCTTGCATCGCCAGGGCGACGTAGTCCGGCAGATGGTCCCAGGGCAGCGTGTGCTCCCGTTCCGCCGGGCTCCAGCCGAAGACCAGGTGCGCGCGACCATAGAACATTCGGTGAATCTCGCGCGGCCGCAGTTGGCGGTCCTCAAACGAGAGCGACCACGGCTTCACGGCGCCGCCGGTGATCGGGCTGCGTTCGAGCGGCGCCGTGCCGTATCCGACCTCTTGCCCCGTATCGACACAAACCGCCTCGGGCATGGTCTGCACATCGCAACCCAAATAGGCGCCGCACAAATAGCTGGCAAGATGTCGTCGCAGCAGCGGCGCGATTGGCAGTTGACGCGCCGACGCAGCCCGGCTGGCGAGTATGGCGTACATCGTGTGGCCGACGATTCCGCTCAAGCGATGGCACCTCGTTTGGGAGTGCTGGGAGGGCGACTTTGTCGCCGGCAGGGGGTGTTTGGCTCACCTGAGTGGGTGGCACTCGGGGTCGTCACAAACTTTTGCCGGGTTGTCTTCGTCAAAGAGGGAGAAAGTCTGTGTTTTCAGGTGGACGATTTGTGGTTCGTTGTGGAATCATCATAGTGCGGGTGAAAAACAACCAACTGGCTCTCGTGGCAGCGTCCTGCACCAGAACGTTGGTGCGATTGCCGGAATAGGTGTTTTCCACCGGCCTCGTGGGTAATTGTGGAGCGCCGTGGCGTCGACCACAACCGTTAGGGCACGCCTCTGGAGGGAGTCGGTGTATTACTACTACTACGACCGTGACGTGGCACAGGATGTTTGGAATCCGTGGCTGGCGGTTGCCTTGATCGTGGTGGCGGTCTGCCTCCATGGCGTATGGCGGCTGTGGCGTGGTATGCGACTGGACGCCTTTGAACGCGGTCTCCGCGAGTTGCGGCGGGAGCCCTGGACTCGCTTGGCGTTTCCCCGCTCGAGCGCACCGCCCGCGGCGCCCCGCACGGGTTGGCTGCAGATTTCGTTGTTGCCGCTGATGATCCTCAGCGTCGGGCTGGCGATGTTATTGGCCCAGTTACAGCGGCCCGACGAATTCAGCCGCCCGGTGACGTGGTGCTTGTTTGTTGTGGTCGGCGCCCTGTACGGATCCACGTTCTGGCGCCATCAGCGTGGCGTCGGGCCGCTGAGGAATTCGGCCTGGTCCGGCGCGCTCGGCGCGATGGCCGTGTCCACGCTGTTGTGGTTGTTCTACATGGGCGTTGATGTTTGGCGCGGCGATGCTGGGTACGCTCGAGTGACGGCGAGCTTTGCGACGTTGTTGTGGTGGGCTGCGGTTGGCGGAGTAGGTGGCGCCTTGTTGGGAGCACAGCGAGCTGGTGCGGTCTACCGAGGGGCCACGGCGAACGCAGCGAATCACGATTCACTCGAGGTTGACCGGGACCTGAAGCCTCACGTCGAATCCGGGCCAAGCAAGCGATCGGCGCGGGGCGCGATCTGGGTCGCCTGTGTCGCCAGCTTGTTGTTTCACCTTTCGGCGGCGCCGCAGCTGTATCAGGTCGTCCGCGTTCGGGAGCTCTACCTCTACAACTATTGGTGGAACACGAATCGCCCTCATCCTCTGACGCTGACGATGGCGCAGGCCGACACACGCGCGCTTCAGCTGCCGACCGAGGTGGTGCTCACGGACATCATTGAGGCGGTTACGCCGGTGGCTGCGCCCGCCACAACCGGCGCGGCGCCGGCGACAGAACAGGTGTTCACATTCTATGTCCCGACTCAGCATGTCTATCCCGGCGAGTCCCTGGGAGGGCAAGTTCGAGCAGTAACCGTCAGTGTGCGACCGGGGCAGCCGATTCCGTTTTTCGTGCCCGACAATCCGGTGACGAGCATCGATGAGCTTGCCGGCATGGTCGCTAAATCGAACTTGCCGGAATCGTATGTGGTGAGTCGCAGTCAACTCGTGCCGGGCGACGCGGTGCGAAGCGACGCCGGGATTCCGGCAGCGGTTTACCCTGACTCGGCCCTTGTGGTCGTTGACGACGGACGTGTTCTCACCGGCTCGAGGAGTGCAAATCCGCAGATTTCACAGACTCCAGCAACTCCGCAAAGTGGTGGGTACCAATTGGGCGGTGACGTGGATGTTGATGTCCTGGGGCGTCCGGCGGCGCTGAACACTCCGACAACGGAACTCTCTGGGGTGGCGCTGGATTTGGGGAACATCGGCGGCGAGTCAAGCGGACCTGTCGACGTGCCGAGTGAACCCGCCAGCGACGCGAGCGGAATTGCCGAGATACCGAGACTTGTCGACGCGAGCGGACTTGCCGACGTGCCAAATGCCGATGGGAGCGGAAGCTCGAACACAAGTCAGCGCGATCTGCCGTCCATCAATCAACCCGCGATTGTCGAGAGCCTTATGGTTCCGCTTGCCAGGGAGGGATTCGCGCCGGGTGGTGTAAGTCAATTGCCGCAGCCACGGCCGCCATCGCCGGGGACGGCCGGCCCTCAGTTGCCACCGGCGCCCGACGTCCAGCCGGCAGATCCGGCAGATCCGGCGCCGCCAAGCCAACAGCAACTGCTGACCGGTTTGCCGCTTACGAAGCAACGGGCCACACCGCTCACTTATGCGAGCTCGAGGACTTTGCTGCAGCAGCTCGACGTGGATGGTGACGGATTTTTGACCGCAGCGGAGTGGCCTGCGATCGCCATTGACTCGGGCAAGCGAGTCAATTTTTCGGACGTGGACCTAAACCGTGACGGAAAACTGACATTGGACGAGTTGGCCTCGACCAACGTCGCTGCGATGTGGGACGACAATCAAACACTGCGGCAGCGAGTCACGACGTCGGTTGAACCCGCGCAGGCGCTGTCATTGATCCTTGGCGCTGGTCAGACCTTTGTTGTCGACGAGGTTGAGCCGTATCCCGTGGCGCCATCGCGCGCAGCGACACCCCTGATACAATCGGGGCCAGAGGCTTCGGGACCGGGACCGGGGGCTTCGGGGCGGGGGGCAGCGCCGAATCCCGTGCCAATGGTGCCTGGTCAAGCCGGAACCGAAAAACGCCCTGCGGCTGCGAGCAACTAAGTGCCGGGCGAAACGCTTGAGTTGGAGGACTTCTCCACAAACCTCGAGCCCTAAATTTCATTGACTCGCCGTCCCCTCGGACTGCTAATTCGCGCCGAGACTGGAGCTTGTTGGAAAGCCGTCGAGTCATGTACACGTCACGCCCACCAGCCACGCAAAGCCGCAAGGGTCGACGTTAGCCGGCGCGAGCCCGAGCCCGAGCCCGAGGAAAGCATCGCTCTCTCCTCGAATCACGCGCATGTCACGCGCACCAGCCCCGCAAGGGGCGACAGACGTTAGCCACGGGCGCGAGCCCGTGGAAGGAACGCATCGCGCTCCCCCGAATCGCGCGCACGTCACGCGCACCAGCCCCGCAAGGGCGACAGACGTTAGCCACGGACGCGAGCCCGTGGAAGGAACGCATCGCGCGCCCCTCGAATCTTGCGCACTGCACGCGCACCATCCCCGCAAGGGGCGACAGACGTTAGCCACGGGCGCGAGCCCATGGAAGGAACGCATCGCGCGCCCTCTGAATCTGACGTACGGAGCACACACCTGCCCTGCAATGACCGTCATATGTCTGGTACGCCCGCTAGCCCGTGGAAGGAACGCATCGCGCG
>JAGQPF010000053.1 GCA_020426845.1 Planctomycetales bacterium | reverse complement strand
TGGCCTTGATCCAGCGTTCGATGAAGCGATCGAGGACTTGCAGCCGGGAACTGTCAAGTGCACTGAATGCGGAGAGCGTTGGAGTGATTGTGAATGCGACGCTTGAATTGCTCCGCCAGCGCGTCGAGGCTGAGCCGACAGACTGGGAAGCACGATTGATCTACGCCGACGCGCTCGATGAAGTGGGAGAGCCGATCCTCGCCAATGGCCAGCGATTCCAAGGAATTTGGCAAGTGCGCCCTCACCAAGCTATCGGTGAAACGTGGGGATGGTGGTTTTGGCTCAGACAGACTAGCGTGGAACGCACTTCGAAGCTGAAACAAATGCTAGCGTCGCCGTGGAGACGTCCAAGGTTTGGGAACCCGACCCGCGCCGAAGCGGAGCATTCACTCGCGATGGAGTTACACCACCGTAAGATCGTCGCAGGAATCCAATGAACAGCAGACATTCGCTGCGCGTCGGCAACACGACCTACACGCCAACGGGACGGCTCTACATCGCGCAGGAGTGCGAGACGGTCAACCATCGGCCGGGCGGTCGAAACTTTGCGGATGTCGACGTCCCCGGCTGGTTGGAATTCAAGGAGGAAGTCGACGAGCGCGGCAACGAGCAGATGCGGCACCTCGCCGTCGAGCTCGACACCGAGGAGGTGGAGGCGGCAGCCGATTTACTCGCAGACGTTTTCCCGGCTGTGTCCGCCGCGCTGCGATACCTCGTTACCCCGCACGAGCACGGCGCCACGAATTCTTCCTTTGATCGGCTGCCTTTCTGGCGCAAGTGGCTCGCGTTGTCTGTTGGGTACGCGAACCCTCTTGATCCAATCGCCGCAGAGATCGCGAACGCGGTCGATGGCATCCAGTCCGGCCGATGCTCATACTTCCGCGAGGACGATGGCTATATGGCCATTGCGTGGAAATTCACGCGATGCGATGGCGACGAAATCACCATCAATACCGATAGCGCCCTTTCGAGTGAGACGAGCGAAGCCATTGCGTCTATCATGATTCCGGAGTTGCTGCACATTCATGGACAATTGGAACGAGAGGAATGACATAGCGTGACACGCCACTCGGTATGATTCCGGCACGGGTAACTTTGCCACATCATGCTGGGGGACAGATGCACGCCAAACTCAATTCCGTCTTGTCTGCTCTCTGCATAGCGGTTTCCGCAATAGGGCAGGAGCCGACGCCCGCTCCCGTCTCTGTGGTGACGGTCGAGCCATCCGAGGCGACTGCGGCCCAAGTCGATGGCCGGTGGGTCGTCGCCAGTGAGACGCGACGATTAGCGGCCCTAATTCGAGTCGATGGAGAGGCGAAATTCGTCATCGTCGACGTGATGTTCCGCATAGAGAACGGATCATTCAAGCTCGCTCGTGGAGTGTCAGTAACTGCACTACCAGCGGAGGCTGGACGGTTGTTCGGCGTCTCCGGGCCTGCCGGCGAGTATCTTGTTGAGGTGGTGAGCAGCGATCCTAATTTGGGCGTGGTCAAAGACAAGCTCACGATTCAGATTGGCAAGCGTCCCGATCCGCCAACGCCCGATGATCCTGACCCGCCAGCACCGGATGATGTCCCATTCAAGTCGGACGGACTCGCTGTCATGGTCGTCAAAGAGGCCAGCGGCGATGCGTTATTGCCGGCCGAACAGTCGAATATCTTCCGCAGCGTCAAGGTCCGCGATTGGCTCAACAGCAATTGCACCAAAGCGAGCGACAACAACCCATTCTGCCGCACGTGGGACGACGACTACACCGACGCCACGTTGGCCAATGCACCGTCTGATGTGGTGGCAGCATACAAGGCGACGAAGACGGCGGCTAAGTCTCTTCCGTGGGTGTGCGTGGCGAACAAGAGCAAGGGGTTTTCCGGGCCATTGCCGGGGAATGTCGACGATTTCATCAAGCTGCTGGAGGGGCTGAAATGAGTGACGCCAACATGGTCGTAATCAACGACAGCAATTGGACCGCATTCGCCAACGACAGCAATCCAACACGTGCCCGTGGCTATCAAGGCATGTGGGAGACCGAGGGCCTCAGAGCGGCTGCGAAAGGATTCGGAGAGCTCGTCAATGTGCCGTTGATCCCACGCAGCGAATGGGGCGACCGTGCCCGCCAGCGTGAGAGTGACCAGACTCGGCTGAAGGACTTTTGCCTCGGCAGCGGATTGACGGTGCTGAATCAGCAATCGACCAACTACTGCTGGATTAACGCCCCGGTGTTTTGCTGCATGGTGACCAGGCTGAAAGAGACTAGTCAATTGGTTCGTCTGTCACCTGCCAGCGCCGGCGCCCGCATCAAGAATTTTCGCAACGTCGGCGGTTGGGGCAGCGAGGGCCTGAATTGGATGGTGGAGCACGGCGTCAATCTGCAAAGCGATTGGCCGGCGAACTCGATTAGCAGAAACTACGACACTCCAGAGAATCGCGAGAAGGCCAAGCTCAATCGCATCGTCGAATACTTCCGTCTCGACAACTGGGATGAGGTTGCAAGCTGCATCCTGGCAGGAATTCCCGTGGCCTGCGGTTACAACTGGTGGAGACATGAGGTAACCGGAATGGACCTGACACCAGGCGGCGACTTGATCATCGCCAACTCGTGGGGCAATTGGGGCGATCAGGGGTATGGTGTCCTACAAGGCAGCAAGAAAGACCCAGACGACGCTGTGGCAATCGTGTCCATGCAGGCAGCGTAGGAGGCTACCATGCTCATCGCACTGATTCTGCTCGGCCAATTCGACTGGACAGCAGCCCCAGGGAAGCCTGAGGTGGCTGTTGCCGACACGCGTCCGCAGTGCATCATTGTCAGCAGCCGCGGTTGCCCGCCGTGTGTCCGACTCAAGGCACGATTGCAGCCGATTGCGAAACGAGCCGACATCCGTTTCCAGGTGATCGACATCCGCGATTGGAACGCAAAGAATCCGCATTTGCTAGTCACGGCGACACCTGAGCTATTCCTCTATCGCACGCCAGGTCAGAGAGGCCAACGATACGACGGGGCCAAAGCGGCTCAACTGTCGGTCGATTCGATCGTTGCCTACCTAATTGGGTCTGGCCAGCGGGCGGCCCTGCGTTACCCCCCTCCGCAAGGGCCGCCCGCTGTGGTCGCACATGTCGGCGTAGGCGACTTCGATGGCGATGGCATTGACGGTACGGAGTCCGATTACCGAATTCACTTGAGACAGCACGGAATTGATCCGAGCGGCATGAGCATGGAGCAGATGATTGCCGCCCACGATGCAGCCCATGAGCGTGGACAGCCACAGGCACAGCCTAGCTACTCGGTTGGTCCAGTGCGGCGATTGTTCGGAGGGCTGCGTCGACGATGAAGACATTGAGCTAGTTGGCCACTTCGAACGCCGATTGTTTGGATGGCTGTTTATTCCGCTTGAACGTAAACGCTGTGCACCACCAGTGCCTGAATGATTGGAGCAACGATGGCATACACACGGACTGAGAAGGAATGCTACGCATGCGGAGATGTGGCACGGCACAGGTTCCAAGGTAAGTCGGTTTGCAAAGAGTGCCTAGACGAACTCAAGGATGGCGTTGTTGTCAACCAGAACATTCACTTCTTCGGCGGAACACCTGCGACGATGAACGACGACGCTGGACCATGGCAGGAAAACGCTGTGCGATGCATGGAGGATGGAATCGAAGCGGGATAGAGCAGTTGGCAGCTCACCAGGCTCATAACCTGGAGGCCGGTGGTTCGAGTCCACCTCCCGCTACTTAGAAGCTGATTGTCAAGAAAGGCCAAGCTCTGGTGACAGTGGAGATCGCGGGGCAAACCCGTTTCCGCCTGCGATCAAATTCCGGTGACTCGCGCCGGTCTGAAGCCAAATTGGACGGGAGCAACTTGGCCGTTGTAAACGCGAGCGGTGAGCGGGGCCGTTCATTTTTTAACCACGGAGCGATTAGAGATGGCATACACACGGACTGAGAAACGAGCGGCACAGCGTACGCTGCTGAAATTGCTCGACGAGGCGGTTGAGCGTGGTGAGCTGACACCGATTCAGCGGGTGCGTTTTGGGCTGCGATTCCGATTCAAGCCAGATGATTGCTGTGGTGTCTTGGAGGCGTTGGCCCCCGAGGTAGCGGCTTTGGAAGGCGTCGCATCGTCGGAATTCGGGCGTCTCGACGACGGGACGCTTGGCAGTGCCGGCGGGCTATTTGAGATCGACGTGGACAAGCTCGAGCAACTGTTGCAATTGCTGATTAAGTACCTGCCACAGATCATCGAGATCATCACGAGCCTGTTTGGATGAACGAACGCAGCCTGTCAGTCCTACACCTAGGCATCACGCTAATTGGATGGGTGATGGTGAGCCTGATCGGGCTGACCACGCTCTCGCGTCTGCGTGTGGCTCCGGCCAATGTGTTCGACAAACTTGAGCACGTCGAGCAATTGGTGCAGGAGAAAGACGGCGGCGTATGGGAGCTCGGCGTATTCGAGCGTTCGTCCGACGCTTGGGTTGCGGTCGAGTCCCACGGAACGGTCACGATGTGGAGTGATGGTGCCGAGGCCCTTTTTAGCGTTAAAAGAGATGAGGTGATGGGGTATGGCTTGGGTCTCGTTATCCCTGAGAGGATGCGAGCTAGGCACATTGAGGGGATTCGTGCGGCGATGTCGGCTAACGGTCCAAGGGAGAGCGATTTGACTTGTCTCTGCCAGATCGCAGGCGTAGACACGGAGGTCCGCGTCCAGACGTGGACGATGCCGGGAAGGACAGCAATTGCACGAATCACGGTGGTCAAATGATGCTAGGTCAAGGTGAGATACCGAATATTGGCACCTGGACCGAGTACGGTTTAGCCGGAATGGTGATCGCAGCACTGTTTGCGACGCTGTTTGCCATCGCCAAGATGGGGATCGCCAAGTTCGAGGTGATCGACGCCCGCCACGACGAGACGGTGAAGATGTTGGATGCGAATCACCGCGAAGAGCGTCGGGAGTGGCAGGCTGACGCGTGGCGTCGAGAGGAGCAATTGCAGCAGACGATCAGCGGATTGACCGATGCCGTGAAAGAGATCAACAAGAGACAGTAGGAGCCACCATGGGCGGTTTCAGCACAGGACAGGACGACCACGGCCACCCACTAGCATACGGCGACGTGTGTAATGTGGAGACTAGCAATGGTATTTTGGCCTGTACGTTCGTGGAGACCAGTGACGACGGGGACAGGTGGTTCAGGCTGCTGTGTGACCACGACAACGGTCCTCGCGGCTGGGACACGTTCCCGGACTACTTTCAGGAGGTATGGGATGTGCGGTTTTCCCACACATCAGATGACCCAACTCCTGACATTGGATCTGGAATTTAGGGAGCCACCATGATGCCGCATCGCTCGGGCAGAGAGCAGCGGCACGAGCCGGATAAAAAGCCATGCGAGAGACGACAGGCGATCATTTTAGCGGCGCTGGGAACTGTGATCATTTGTCTGTGCTGCGGCCTGACCGCGTTGGCCCTGCGAATCCTTCTAACGCTCGTGCCTGCTCACCTCTTGCT
>JAGQPF010000484.1 GCA_020426845.1 Planctomycetales bacterium | reverse complement strand
CGCTCACCATCGAAACTTGTCCGCTTTTAGACTGAGTGTGCACCTTGTTCGAAAAACGCCAGGCGTTACCGACCGCGGTCTGATCGTGCTTTGGCGTTGATTGCGAATTGTCGTCGTAGCTCCAATTTATTATCGCCGCCGTAAATTGGCTTGGTTGGCGGCCCGTAAACCCGCCTCAGGCCGCGAGCTCGCTTCGCTTGTCGAAGACATCGTGCCCCGCCCTCGATATTCCGATCGCCCGAAGCGTTGCTCTTTCTCAATTCGCCGCCGTAGCCGGAATTGAATGCGGGCGGTAACAATTCATGCGCGACAAAGTTCACTTCATGGGTGAGCCAAAGAATTCATCCAGTTCACGGAACTCACGCCCCCACTCTTTCCCGTCAAAGGTGAGCCATTGGAACTCGTCCCACACAGCGCAGCCGCTGTATTCATCGGATGACTCAACTTCTCGCTTAATGACAGCCAGAACAACTTGATAATCTTCGAACGGACATGCCAATCGACAAACGATTGAACCATTCAGCACGGTGAAAATACCTTCAGATTCCAACGCTCTCGATAACCTCTGCATCACAAGAAAGTCCCCATGCGCAACTGCACCCCCCGGCGGACTCCCTTTTGAAACCCTGGTGGCGGACCACTTGTGAAGCACTTGAGTCACGATTACCGCGGAGATTGGGCCAGCAAAAAGAAATAAAACTAAGGTTGTGCGAAGTGAGAGCTTGAAAACCCTTTGCGAATTGATGCGATGCATTGGAGATTTTCCATAGGTGGGGCCAACTGACCAACTGACTGGTGGGGCCAATGACCTAACACCAACTGGAGCGCCACCTCAATTGAAAACCACAACGACCAACGCAAACCTAAACTGATTGCCTGCCTTGGGCGCGGCTTTTAGGTTTTACCGGCCGCGGTCGGATCGCGCTTTGGTGTTGATTGTGACCGAATTGTCGTCGTAGCTCCACGTTTTTATTACTGCCGATATTTGGCCGGTTGGTGGCCGGCAAAACCGCCTCAGCTGCGCCGACTCGTCGCGCAGTTGGCTCGGCCCCGCCGACCCCGGCTTCTCCAGAATTCTCGACAATTCGGCCAAACAGCCAAAATTCGCCGCGAATCCCTACAGTCACAATTCGGTCCAAGTGCGACGTCAATTCGGCCGGTAACACGTCAGGCGGGCGGCGTGAAAGTATGCGGATGGCGATGCATCACTTCGCTATCGCATTCTCGAGCTACTGGACCAGGACAGGCAGAGGGCAGAGCGGATGTGAGTTGCAAGGGAGGAATACTTTTACTAAGAGTCACCCGTCATTATGAAGTGATACCTCCTCGCCAAAGGGCGTGGCGGGCGGGGCCTTGTGTGCGTGCGCCACGAATCCCCGAGCAGCGCTCGGGGCTAACGTCTGTCGCCCCTGTCGGGGCTTTGTGCGCGTAGGCGCACCACGGATCCCCGAGCTTGCGCTCGGGGCTAACGTCTGTCGCCCCTGTCGGGGCTTTGTGTGCGTGGGCGCACCACGGATCCCCGAGCTTGCGCTCGGGGCAAACTTATGTCGCCCCTGTCGGGGCTTTGGCGCGGGGGGAATGAAGTTGCTCAGATGGTTTGTTGGCCAAACAGGCCCAGCCAAACTACGGTCGACACGACTCCCCAAAGCAAGCATCCCTCCTGACGTGGTAGAGGAACAGGATCGCCAGGGCGGTGTCGGTGGCCGGACCGAAGCTGTTCGCTTGGGAGGCCCAGTGGCCGTCGGGGGCCTGCGTGCGAGCCAATAGTTCGACCCCGTCGTTGTACCACCGAGGCCCTCCTCGGGGCACGGAGTGACCACGGACATGATCGCGGAAGGCATAGTAACGCTCCAGCGAGTGCAGGTAGTCAAGCTGCAGTTTGCCGGCATCGGCGTGTGCGTTGGCGGCCCAGTAGCGGTCGGCCAAGTCAAGCGCGTGCCAAAGCCTCGCAGGATCGATGACTGTTGTGGTTGGCTTGCGGGGTTCAATGGACTGGAACGGCGAGCTGAACGTTCTCTCTTGCTCAAAGTGGAGCAGATCGGCGGCGATGTACAGGCCGCTGACGCCGGCAACGAACGGGGCAAGACGAGTTTGCTCTGGCGGCACACGCACATCGGTTCCCGGATCCTTGCTGTGGTTGGCCCAGGCGCCGGCGGGTGATTGAGTGAGCAACAGCCAGTTGCAGGCCCGCTCCGCCGGAGAGTCATCGGCCGCCTCGTCTCCTTGATACCACCAGATTGCCAGCAGCGCAGAGCGAGTTAGCAGAATGTCGCCACGTCCGGAGTCGTTCCGCCAACTGCCGTCGGGCGATTGCCGAGCAATAATTCGATCATAGATTTGCTTGCAGAGCCGTTGGTGCTCATTGCCTCTCACTGCTGGCTGTGGAGGCGTTAGTTCGGCCAACAGCGTTAGCGACAATCCCAACTCGTCGATCTTGTGATTCTCATGGACAGGGTCGGCCATCACCTGCCTGGCCAGCGCGACGGCCGCGGCCACCTTGGGGTGGCGGTCATCGATGCGATGCTTGAAAATCGCTCGTGCAACCAGCATTTCGCGAGCCACGTTTGTGTCTCCGGAGCCCGGGACAGCGGACTCAAGATAGCGCACGCCCTTCTCGGCCAGGGCCTGCTGCTTGGCAAAGTCGATGGCGCTGGCCGGCGCGATCGAACCAGCCAACAATGCCGCCGCCACAACGGCCAACATTGCGGGAATCAATGCGCGAAGACTAAGCCGAGGGAAGCATGGTCTGGCTGGTCCGCCAGGAAGCGGCGATCGCTGAGTTGAATTCATTTTTCGCCGTAAGTTGTACCACGACATGTGGAGTTGACGTCAGGCAGGCTTGCTCCAAAGCATGCTCGAAGACAGTCTACGCCGAATATTCGGCGTGCGAAACGCGCAAGCGCTTCGGCGGCCAGTTAGAAAGCAAGGGGACTGGCGAGTTTGGCGGGGCGGGGCTGTATGCGCGTAGCGATCGCCGTTCCCCGAGCTTGCGCTCGGGGCTAACGTCTGTCGCCCCTGTCGGGGCTTTGTGTGCATGGGCGCACCACAGATCCCCGAGCTTGCGCTCGGGGCTAACGTCTTGTCGCCCCTGTCGGGGCTTTGTGTGCATGGGCGCACCACGGATCCCCGAGCTAGCGCTCGGGGCTAACGTCTGTCGCCCCTGTCGGGGCTTTGTGTGCATGG
>JAGQPF010000052.1 GCA_020426845.1 Planctomycetales bacterium | reverse complement strand
TGCACCACGACAGGCTGCCAGCCTGCAACCTGGGGCCTAGCCCAACAGCGTGTTTCCAAATGCCTCCGGCAGGCTACTATTTCTAACCGTCCGCGCTGGCTGCGGATTGTTTGGCTTTTTGCCGGCGTCGACGGTTTTCGCAGAGAATGCAGCGGTGTTTGAAGTAACGGCTGGTGCCGATGCTGATGCGTTTTTCCGTGGTGTGGAAGAACTCCGGCCGGCGCGGCCACGATTGGCCGCAATCGACACAGGTCTGTGTTTCACAACCTCGGCGGCGCAGCTGATCGGCCAACTCGGCGAGCTCTTGTTCGCGCCGTTCGCGCCGTTCGCGCCAATAGGTCAAGTTGCGTTTACGCAGTCTCACTCGCGCCGCCTCACGCTTGTTTCGCGAGTACTCCATCTTTAGCACCTGAGCGCGAGTGCGCTTGATGCCGAGCTCGGTCTGGCGTCGAGCGACGGTGCTGCGGGCGAGTCCCCAGTGCGTGCCGATCTGCTCGGGTGTCATGGCGCCGGAGTGTTTGCGGAGATAGGCGTCGAACTTGCGACGCTCGCCGGGCGCCCAGACTTTTCGTTGTCGCATCCGCTCGGCGCGGCGCGGATCAGACAGTCCTAGCCGGCCCCACGTTTTGCGAATGGCCCACAGGCTGCGCGCCGGCTCGCCAAGCAATTCGAACTCGTAGATCTCGCCCACCGTGAGCCCCTGCCCCGCCAGCTCGCGAAGCTTGTCGAGCTGTCGTTGCGGCCAACGATAACGGCCGTCGCGCTGCGAGATCAGATTCAATCGGCCAGCTTGGCGCCGGATGGCGTGCTCCGACCGGCCGTCGATTTCGACGTCCTCAATGGCGCGGCCTTCCTTGAGCTGTTTGCGCAGGCTTTTGGTTTCCGATTTGGTCCAGCGAGCGCCAGGCATCAGGTCCTGTCCTCACAGCGGCGGGCGACATCCAGTGATGTCGTGATGGTGGTGACGCCAATCTTGGAGCGCCAAAACCGTTCGCTCAGCGGCGAACTGTCGGCGTTCGATGTGACGCCAACGTGGTCTCGGCGAGCCGAAGACTCGCGAGTTGGGGGAGCGCCGGAGAGTTCATTCGATGGGCGACACTTTCCGACACGGCGAGGGCAAAAGGCGGGGCCAAATTGGCATTGCCCTCAAAAAGTGTTGGTAGTGTATCGGTTGGTTCGGCGCGCCGCAAACAAAATCGCGCAGCCATGCATGGCGAATTGCTCAGCCCGTTGCTGACCTTTCGGGGCTCCTCGGCGCGGATCCCTCGCTTACGCTTCCCTTGGCGCGCTTCCCTCGCTTCGCATCGGTAGGACGGACTTCCAGTCCGTCGAGAACTTCTTGGTCTCGCCTACGCTTCGGGTTTCCTGGGCGCTGATCCCTCGCTTACGCTTCCCTTGGCGCGCTTCCCTCGCTTCGCATCGGTAGGACGGACTTCCAGTCCGTCGAGAACTTCCTGGTCTCGCCTACGCTTCGGGGCTCCTTGGCGCTGATCCCTCGCTTACGCTTCGGGTTTCCTTGGCGCGCTCCCGCTTAGAACTTGGCGGTCAAATACCGCAACACGTCACGCACTGAGACCACACCTGTGGGCGCCCCGTTGCCATCTGTCAGTGGCACGTGGCGAAAGCCGCCCAGGTCCATGCGCTGAACGGCAAACACAATCTTGGCGGTGCCTTCCAGCGTTTCCGGATCTCTACTCATGAAATCCGAGACGGGGCGAGTGGCTAGCGACTCGATGTCCGCGGCTAACTTCTGCGTCGCGTCCCGCTCGGTGAAGATGCCCGAGAGGACGCCGTCGTCGACGATCAGCATGCAGCCGATTCGCTCTTCCCACATCCGCTTTAACACCTCGGCGACCGGAGTGTCGCTGGTGGCCGTCAGCGGCGCGCGAGGCTTGAGCTGGTCGACGCGGTCATTCACCAATGCACGCTCAACCTCCGAGGCGGGCTCGGGTAGATCCAGACTGGCGAGCGAGTGTGTGCACTCCGGGCACTCATCGTCGCCTTCGATCACCTTGGCTCCGCAGTAAGGGCATAGCGGCATGACAACGACTCCTTTGAGAAGAGAGAGGCGAGGAGGCCGTCAAACAATTGTTTCCGGGTTGGCAAGGCCGCTTGTTCGCGGTCAACCGCGAGTTTGGGGCGGCGTCCGACCCATGGTTTCAACATTGACGGAGTTAGTTGACCGTCAAGTCTACGCTTT